>JBIOXP010000379.1:0-4906 GCA_044869705.1 Binatia bacterium
TCGATAATGGTGTGCCGATCCCAAGTGAACCGACGCCGCACAAAAAGCGCGGCTTTGTCGCCGCCCTCGGCCGGATCTGTCCGGAAAAGGGATTTCATCTTGCGTTGAGGGCGGCAAGAAAAGCCGGCATGCCGCTATTTCTCGCCGGCGAGCTGTTTCGCTATCCGGCTCACGAAGCCTATTTCCAAAAAAAGATCGTGCCGCTACTGGATCAGCAGCGGCGCTTTATCGGGCCGCTCGGCACAGTTGCAAAGCGCCGGCTTCTCTCATCCGCGCAGTGTTTGCTCGTTCCGAGTCTGGTTTCGGAAACGAGCTCCCTGGTGACTATGGAGGCGCTCGCGTGCGGCACCCCGGTCATTGCTTTTCGGGCCGGCGCTCTCCCGGACATTATCGCTCATGGTCAGACGGGGTTTCTTGTAAACAGTGAAAGCGAGATGGCTGAGGCAATACCGGCGACACGCGAACTCGACCCCGAGGTCTGTCGCGCGGTAGCGCGCGAGCGCTTTTCCTTAGAGCGTATGACTCAGGGCTACCTTGATCTCTACAGCGAGCTCATCGGCGACAGCGATCGCCAAGTCGGAGAATTGGAGCGAAGCGTCGGGAATTCATCTGAGGCGTAATATCGAGATTCAAGAAATTACCACTACGGAAACCCTGGAAGCGCTGCGCACGGAATGGCGGGGACTCTGGTCAGAGGCATCGGCAGCCACTCCGTTTAGCTCTCCGGATTGGCTGATTCCCTGGTGGCGCCACTTGGGCCAGGGGAGACTCAGCGTGCTCGCTTTGCGCGATGGTGATCGGCTTGTCGCAGTGATGCCATGCGCCGAGCAGCGCGAGTCTTCACACGCGCGCTGGGCACCGCTCGGCGAAGGCCACAGCGATTATCTGGATGGCACCTTTGCAGACGGCTTTGCGCAACCGGCGCTCGAGACCGTTCTCGGTTGGCTGGATCGAGCTGGTTACAAGCGCTTCGAGATTACAGACTTGAATGAGCGCTCAGGCTTGCTGACCGCGCGCTGTCCCGCGGGCTGGCGAGCGGAAAAGGCCTTGCACGACGTCTGCCCCGTAGTAACTCTCCCGGTGCCGCGGACCGATCTCAAAATGGCGCTACCTCCGCACCAACTTAGAAACATCCGATACTATCGGGCGCGCGCGCGAAACGTCGGCCCAGTGCGCTTCGAGTGCGCCAATGAAGAAACGTTCGCAATGCTATTGCGCAGGTTTTTTCTGCTGCACCGTGCTCGCTGGACTGCGCGCGGCGAGACCGGAGTTCTCGCTGAAGCAAAGTTGGAGCGATTTCATCTCGAGGCCGCGAGAGCGTTTCTCGAGCGAAAAATGCTGCGGCTTTACGTCCTCTATATCAATGAGAGCATTGCCGGCGCTATTTACACCTTCACGCACCGCCAGCGCGCGTACTGTTACCTCGCCGGATTCGACCCCAAGTACAAAGCGCTCAGCCCGGGAACGCTTCTGATCGCCCACACGATCGAAAGCGCTTTAGCCGAAGGCTGCGAAGCGGTCGATTTTCTGCGCGGCAATGAGCCGTACAAGTATTTTTGGGGCGCCCAGGACCAACCCACTTACCGCCGGGCTTTTTTCCGCGCCGAGAACACTGATCTCAATGCATTCCGAAACGCTCCTCGGCTTTGTTGATTACTGCGTTGTTAAAAGCGCTGATACTCGAAGCTTCGCTGGCCGCGATCAGCAACTGATCTCCGGGCTCAATCCGTGACGGTCCGCGCGGTAGTTGAATCTGTTCTTTACGGATGATTGCGACAAGCAGCAGTTCAGGATGCTGATCGAACACCTCCGCAACACTGCGACCTGCGAATGGTGTATTTTCGGGCAAGCTCACCGTCATGAGAATGCCCTGCCCGCCATGGATCGGAATGGGTGTGCCGTGCCGAAGCAAAGATGCCAAGTGCGGCAAAGTAACATTTCGCAAGTCCACCAGCGGCCCGCGCTCGAGTACTGCGAACGTCGCCCGAAGCATGCTTTCCAAATGCGTCGGTGAATCGGATCGCAGTTCGACTTGTGCTTCGTAGAGCCTCGGGTATTTGAATCCGGTGGACAGGGTTCGCTCGACGACAAAGGCGATCGTGGTCGCAAACATCGATGGCACGATCAATCCGTAACCGCCGGTCATCTCGGCAACCATAATCAACGTCGCGATGGGAACGCGAGCGGTGCCGGCAAATACCGCAGCCATTCCCACTACGGCGAAGCCCGCCGAGCTAAACCCGGCGCCGGGAATGAAACGGTCTGCGACGAAAGCGACCCAGGCACCGACCATTCCGCCGATATAAACGTTGGGACCAAAAACACCGCCGGAACCGCCCGAAGAGATCGTCAAAGACATGGCGACAATTTTCGCGAGCGCGAGCAGGATAAGCGACCAGCCGATATAGTCGCCGGTCATTGCCTTCTGAACCCAACCGTAACCCGTGGAAATAGTCTCGGGAACCCAAAGGGCGAGCAAGCCCATCAGAAGCCCGCCGATCGCGGGTTTAATGTGGTTGGGAATTTTGAGCGCTCGAAAAAGATCTCTGATGCCATAAAATATCGGCGGCTCGATCGCGCCAATAACTCCTGCAATCACGCCCAGACTGGCATAGCCTACAAGCGCAATCGGCCGAGTGAAGTGAACCGCTTCGGGAAAGAAAAAAATCGGCGACCATCCAACGAACAATCCATTGACGGCATAGGCCACCACCGATGCGATCACGGTGTAAATCAGGGCCTCGGTTTCAAAAGCCATCCCCGAATAAAGTATTTCCACCGAAAAGATCGCCATCCCTAAAGGCGATCGGAAGATCGCCGCGAGCCCTGCGGCCATCCCGGCGAGAACCAGTATTCGCCGATCTTCGTCGGGCAGATGCAAAAAATCAGCGAGCATCGAACCGACGCCTACGCTTATTTGCGCGGTCGGCCCTTCGCGTCCGGCTGCTCCGCCCGAACCGATCGTAATCGCGGATGCAAAAACCTTGATTAATGGAACGATAGGCCTGACTTTACCTCCCTTGAAATGAAACGCTTCCACTGCCGCATCAGTGCCATGACCTTCCGCTTCCGGGGCAAAAGTGTAAACCAAAATTCCCGAGAGAAGACCACCAAGTGTCGTCGCCACTGGAATGAACCAATAGGCCGATCCAGTGAAAAACGGCTGAGGATTGACGCTGCCGGGCTCAGGCGGGCGGTAGCCGGCAATCCCAACCAGCAGCAGTCGTTCGGCCAGATTCAAGATCCATACGAACAGCTGCGCCCCGAGCCCGCCGGCAATGCCGATCAAAGCCGAATAAAATAACAGCCGATATTCCTTCCATGGAAAAATCTGCTTCGGACGTTCGGCTAACGGGGAAGGATTGTCGTTCATGTGCTTCTTCGAAGTGCTCCCTTTTAAGTTGGTAGAGTCGCTGGCCGGCTCGCCGCAAGGCGAATCACAGGTTGCGAAATCAGGAAAATAGAAAGGCGAGATCCTGCAGAAGCGCTGAAGGCTGCTGAGGTTTGCGTCGTGACACTAAGATGTGTGCAGCCAGCAGTTTGTCAGCCAATTAGATCTCGTCTGGGTATCGAGGCGAGTTGCAGAGCACGGCATGCTCATTGGCTTCGCGCTCAAAAAACATGTCGCCGCGCAATCCATTGCGGCACAGGAACGCTGATTCTCCAGATACGCAATCTGCAAGCAGTGGAGAGCGTTACGAATAAAATCCGCTTCCATCCGCTCGTATAGACTTTCGACACCTTCAGTAGGAATCTGCTGAGCGCCACTGGTACTTTCCTATGCGCCGGCTCCAACTTTGGGGCGCCATTTATCAAAGCGATGCTCGATTCGGTCCACAATATCGGTCAGAACAATACCGGAGATTGCGAAGATCAGTACACCAACGAATACCTTATCGGTTTGAAACGTCGCTCCCGCAACAGTGATCATGAAACCTATTCCAGCGGTTGCGGCATAAAGCTCGCCGACCAACACACCCACCAAAGCTCGTCCGACGGCGATACGCAGCCCGGTCAGCAGGAACGGCAGCGTAGAAGGGAACACCACGCTTTTAAACACTTGCCACTCTGATGCTCCGAAACTGCGGGCCGCGTTGATTAAATTGAGGGGCGTGGTTTTCACTCCGTCGCGCGCGTTGATCAACATCGGGAAAACCGCTCCGAGAAAGATGATTCCAACTTTGGACAAAATGCCGATTCCGAGCCAGATAATGACCAGCGGCAGGAGCGCAACCCGCGGCGTGGCGTTCATGGCATTCACGAATGGATCAAAAATATAGCTGAGGCGCTTATACCAACCGGTGAGAATACCGAACGGAATTGCGACGGCGACCGCGAGAAGATAACCCCAGAAGAATTCGATGCTGCTGATCTTGAGGTCGTGGTAGATCTCTCCGGAAGAAAACATATCAACGGCCGCCTTGAAGATCAGAGAAGGCGCGCTCATGAACATCGGGTTGATCCGCAAAAAGGGAAAAGGATTATACCGACTCAAAGCGCCGCCCATAGATTCCCATACGAGCAAGAAAACAATCACGGCCGACGTACCGAGGATCGCGCTTTCGTAGTTAAGATAAAACTTGTATAGACTCGATGCCTCGGCGACCCGGACATCTAATAGAACTTCGTTCGCAGCAGCTCTCTCGTTTGCCATAAACCCCTCCGATTAGTTGTCTGTCGACAGCATGACGCGGACGATATGCTTTATGACAAACGGTTAGCTCTGTGTCGTAACCGATTTCGCGATCCGCCGCCGAGATATTTACTCCGAAACGTCGTCAGATAATCCTTCGCCGTTTGGGCCCGTTTGCATCTAGAAGATTGTACTCGGGCCGTTCCTCTCGCGTCACAGTGTTCTCAATTCCAAAATCGTCTCTTTCTCATTGGTTTCTCGTTTTTCTCCCCA
>JBIOXP010000380.1:0-8522 GCA_044869705.1 Binatia bacterium
AACCCACAATGTGCGTGATAAGCAAAACAGAATCAGCAGTAACGGGGTGACCTTTGAGCTAAACCAAAGGAGCGTCTCGCGGCCCCAACGGCGTCCTACCGCATCCAAAAAAATCAGCGACAAAACGGCGCCCACACCCGACGCAGCGGTTAGCGCGCCCAAACCCCCCGGCCCGGTTTTTAGAATATCCTTGGCAAAAATCGGCAAAAAACGTTGATACGTGCCGACAAAAGTACTCAGCGCGTAGGCGGCCAACGTGCTCGACAGGACCAGCGGCGAGGACCGGATAAAATCCAAACCTTCTTTAATCTCGTGCACCCAGTGGGCCGAGATTTTCTCTCTAGGTTCAGTCGCTAACCGAATTGGAAGTAGTTCAAATCCCGAGATGAGCAGCGCCAGCCCATAAAATACCAAGCAACCACCGACACCAATCCACAGCACTAGCACGCCTCCCAGGGACGGTCCGACAATGCGCGCGAAATTAAAGCCTAAGGAATAGAGCGCCACCGTGTTCATAAGCTCTTCTTGCGGTACCAAGTCGTGTAGCAGCGATTGGCCGGCCGTCGGATTCATGCTTCGGATGATGGAAAGAACTGTTTCAAGTAGGGCAATATGCCAAAATTTCAGCGCGCCGAAAAAGTAAAGCGCCACCATCGCAAAAACCGGCACGGCACATAGGAATTGGATCGCTATGAGCAAACGCAATCGATCGTAACGATCGACAATGACGCCGCCGAGAACACTCAAGGCGAGGCGGGGCGTTGCCTCACAGAGCGCGAGAATACCAAGAGCCATCGCCGATCCGGTGATCTCGTAGACCAACCAATACAACGCAATCTCTCTAACAAACTGGCCGATCGAGGCGATAAAGTCGCTACTGCCAAAAAGCGCGTAGTTTTTATGCCGTAATGGTTGAAGGACCTGAATTACGAACTCCTAAGGACATGAAGCTTATATCGCTTATAACCCGTCCGCGCCGGAGTAGAAAGAGCGACGATGCGATGTGTGGTCTTGCTCTTCTTTGCGTATAGAATTTTTTCTTATTAGACTGTTACGACGCTTGCGTGAGTTTATGCTGATCACTTTGACGACCGATTTCGGCTATCGCGATTCTTTCGCCGGCATCATGAAAGGCGTGATCAACCGGATTAACCCGGACGCGCAGGTGATTGACCTAACGCACGGCGTTCCTCCCCAGAACATCATGGCGGCGGCGCTGACCTTGCGCCATTCCGTCCCTTATTTCAGCGCTGGCGCGATTCATGTCGTCGTCATCGACCCGGGGGTAGGGGGCGCTCGCCGCCCGCTGCTGATCGAGTGTGCCGGGAACTACTTCATCGGCCCGGACAACGGAGTTCTGAGCTTGGCCGTGCGGAATAAAGAGAAGCGGGTTATTGAGCTGACCAACTCCGAGTACTTTCTGCAGCCCACCGGCAGCACGTTTCACGGGCGCGATATTTTTGCCCCGGTTGCAGCACATCTCTCACGGGGAGTTCCGATCGGTGCTTTTGGCGGCCTATCATCGAGTATCATCGAGCTCCACGTCCCTGAAATCGTGCGTGAGCAAAATGTGCTCACGGGCGAAATTATTTACATCGATGGTTACGGCAATCTATTTACGAACATTGATGCGCAAGACCTGGCAAGCCTGCCACGGAATCAGATCCACATAGCCGTCGGTTCGACAATTATCCGAAACCTCAAGGCGAGCTATGACTCTGTAGAAGTTGACCAACTCACTGCAATAATAAATAGTTGGGGCGTGCTCGAAATTGCCCAGTATAACGGAAATGCCGAGCAGAAGTGCGGCGCTAAGGTTGGCGATAGAGTCGTTGTCAACTGCACTTCTTAAATCTCCGGGAGGGTTTTGATGAGCGAGCGTTTGAGTTGGGATCAATATTTTATGACCATCACGCAACAGGTCGCCGAGCGCTCCACCTGCACTCGCGCCAAGGTCGGAGCCGTCATTGTACGGGACAAAAATATTCTCGCCACCGGTTACAACGGCGCTCCTGCCGGCATGCCACACTGTACGGATGTGGGATGCTTGATTTATGAATCAAAAACGCCTAATGGCGAGACCGAACAGAACTGTTTTCGGACGATCCACGCGGAGATGAACGCGATCGCGCAAGCGGCAAAGAATGGCGCCAGCATCAAAGAGGGCGCGATTTACATTACGCACACGCCCTGTATTCACTGCCTAAAAGTTCTGGTGAACACGGGCCTGAAAGAGATCTATTACGAAAAGCCTTATAAACTCCACACGCTCGAGGAATTACTGCGCTACACTCAAGTCCATCTTCACAGGGTTGAATTGCCAGGGCGATAAAAAAGACGGGAAGATTTTAAATCCCTCCCGTCTTTTTAACTCGGAACTGTGCGGTCAGATCTTGCCGCTCAAGATAATAGCAATTACGAAGCCGTAAAGAGCTAAAGCTTCGAGTAGGGCTAGGGTTAAAACCAGCGGCAAGAAAAGCCGATCGGCAGCGTTCGGATTACGCCCGATGCTTTCCATCGCGGCGGCACCGACGCGGCCCTGCCCAAAGGCGGCGCCAAAAGCGGCGATCGCAACAGCAATTCCGGCCGCGATCGCAATAGCTGCGCCTTTCGAGTCAGCACCTGCAGCGGCACCCTCGGCAGCCATCGCCACGCCCGTGGCAAAGATGCCGGTGAAAAGCGCGCTCATAAATGCAAGCAGCTTTTTCATCTCGTTTCTCCTTTCCAGCGATTCCTTGCCTACCACACCTCTCATCATCCTCTCCGAGCGGCTGAATCGCTTAATGATGTGCTTGATGAGCTTCCTGACCGTGTTCTTCGTCATGTCCGCCGTGGCTAATCGCCAAAGCGACATAAATCATACTCAAAAGCGTGAAAACAAACGCCTGGATGATCGAAACCAGAGTTCCCATCGCGTAAAACGCCACCGGAACGATCACCTTTGTTAGGCCGATGAACGCTCCGATCACCTCGTGGTCGCCCATCATGTTGCCGAAAAGACGTAAAGAGAGCGAGACGGGCCGAAATCCGTGCGAGAAGAGCTCGAGAATCAAGAAAAAACAAATGGAAACCAGCATCAGAGGCGCAAATGCCAGTTTGGCTACGAAGCTTTGGCCGGGAAGACTAGTCATGGGACCAATGAAGTGCTTGAAGTACGCGATCCCTTGTTCCCGGATGCCGATGATGTTGTAGCCGATAAAAGAGCACAAAGCGAGCCCGACGGTGGTATTGAGATTGCCCGTCGGCGGCGCAAAGCCTGGTAGAAGACCGAGTAAATTGCTCAGCAAAATGAAAAAGAAAAAAGTACCAAAGAACGGCACGTATCTCCGTCCCTCAGGACCAATGATCTGGTCACTTTGGCTGACTATCAATTGAACCACTAGCTCGGCGATGTTTCGCGACCCGAGCTCCCCCGCCGGAACCGCTGGATCCTGTGCTTTGGCCAAGGCTCTGCGCGCGGCGAGGGCGAACAGGATCAGCAGAATACCGGCGATCACGGCAAAAAAGGTGTGATCACCAAGCCTATGTTGTAAACCCGCCGGCAGCAAATTAAACCAAGTAAACGCGTGTTCCATGTTTAATTTCCCGATTTAACGGTTGTGCGAATCGACTCGACGATAATGGCCACCAGTAACGTCGAGAAACCGACTGCAAAGGATATCGCATTGATGTTGAAACGAAAGAAAACCGTCCATAATAGTCCCAAAAAAAGAAAGATTTTAAGCACCAACAACCCGATGCCGGCTTTGATTCGCGCACGGCTAGCAAGCGGTGTAATCAGCGAGGCTACGCCATAGCCGAGTAGCAGAAAGTTCAGGCCCATGAATACGCCGCCGATTAGGATCCCCGTCGGCTCCAAAACTCTGCTAGCCCACCCGGCAGCAAAAAGCGCCGCAAGCATTAGCCCATGCCATGTCTCAATGCGCAGTATCGTTTTGATCGCGGTTAGTTCCATCGCGTTCGGCAGAAAAAAATTTCACCCACTGCATCAACCTAAAAAAAGCCCCAGCGAATGCGAGCAAGGTCAACGCGATCAGCAACCAGGGCGATGTGTTGAAGTACTGGTCGGCAAAATATCCGATTACGAGACCGCCCAGGATCGTGCCTGGCAGTTCGAACGCTACCCCCAAATACAAGCCTGCTCGTTGCAGGAAGGAAGATGAATTGCTTTGCCGGCGGTTGGGGCGGCCCCCAATTTTTCCCACTGCGGCCGTTTTTAACACGAAGGTCCGGGAGGTTCAACCAGCCGCTCGCTTCGCCCAGTCATCGAAGGCTTTGAGAAATTTTACCAAATCGTTCTTCGAATGGGCGAGCGAAATGAACATGGCTTCAAACGGCGCCGGCGGAAGATAAATGCGGCGGTCGAGCATGGCGTGGAAAAATTTGGCGAACTTACTGCGATCGCAGATGCGGGCTTCATCCGGGCGGCTCACCCGGTCGACGCCGAAAAAGATCGTCATCATCGACCCGACCCGATTGATCGTCGCGTGGAGCCGCGAGTGTGCCACAATTTCACGCATCCCCTCCTCTAGGTACGCACCCTGCGCTTCGAGTTTTTCATAGGTAGCGGGGCGAGTGAGCAACTTGATTGTGGCTAATCCTGCGGCCACTGCCAAAGGATTTCCCGAAAGCGTTCCCGCTTGGTAAACTGGCCCCACGGGAGCAAGCAGGTCCATGATCTCACTGCGGCCGCCGAAGCCTGCGAGCGGCAAACCGCCGCCGAGAATTTTTCCCAAACACGTCAAATCCGGACGAACTTGGTAAAGCGATTGCGCGCCGCCGTATGCGACGCGAAATCCCGTGATGACCTCATCAAAAATCAGCAATGCACCATTGTCGCGCGTAATCTGGCGCAAAGCCGGTAAGAAATCAGGCTCGGGTTTAATCACACCCATATTGCCGCAGATAGGCTCAACGATAACCGCGGCAACCCCATTTTTATAGCGAGCAAAAATCTTTTGTAACGACTGACTGTCGTTGTATTTAGCTATCAATGTTTCGCAGGCGAAGGATCGCGGAACACCGGCACTCTCCGGCAAACTGAGGGTCGCTATGCCGGAACCGGCCTTGACTAGCAAGCCATCGGAGTGTCCATGATAGCAGCCGTCGAACTTGATTATCTTGCTTCGGCCCGTGAAAGCCCGCGCGAGCCGAATGGCGCTCATCGTCGCTTCTGTGCCTGAACTTACGAGGCGCAGCTTTTCGATGGACGGCACGGCGGCCGCGACAGCTTCTGCGAGTTCAACCTCCATGATTATAGGCGCGCCAAATGTAAAGCCTTGTAGCGCTTGTCGTTGAACGACTTGAATAACCTTCGGGTGAGCGTGACCGAGGATGAGCGGTCCCCACGAGCCGACGAAATCGAGGTAGCGCTTTCCGCTCGCATCAAAAATATAGCTGCCTTTCCCGCGCGTAATGAAAAGCGGCACACCGCCGACCGACTTCCATGCTCGCACTGGACTATTCACGCCGCCGGGAATGCTGCGATTGGCACGGCGAAAAATTTTTTGCTTTGCGGTCATGGTTGGGTTTGCGTCGCTAACACTCGACGCTCAACCTGTCAAGAAAAAAATCGCTAGAGAAAAAAAATTTCGTTGTGCTTTTTTTGTTGCAAAGAAATTTGAAAAGGACTATTAAAAATTTTTCCTGACTCTCCAGCGCGAAAATTTTTATCTGGTTTGCGAGAAAGCACGAGGAAAATGAGCTACGCTAGTGCCTGGCGGCAGAACTGTTTTCAACTCGTGTGGCTACCAAAATTCCTTTTCTCGATCGTCAATGACGTTGCCCGGTTTTTACTTCCTGTGGCGCTGCCGGGGTTATCAACACCTGTGGATAACTATGTTTGTAACTATTTCGTCATTTCTGGTCAGAGTTTCAAGGCCTTAGTGTAATTTTATGCTAGAGCTGTGGTCGCAGGCGGTTGCGGAGATCAAAGAACGGATCGGCAGGCAGAATTACGAGACCTGGATTAAACCGATCGGCTTTGTCTCGCGAAATAAAAATGAAATTTGTCTCGATGTGCCCAACAAGTTTTTTCGAGATTGGTTGACGGAACACTACCTGGGACAAATTCAACAAATCGTGAGTACGCTTGCCAAGCACGAGGTCAAAATAGTTCTTGAAATTAACGAAAAAAGCAATCGGCAGACGAACGTTGAAAACGGCGCGAAGCGGGAAGAGCGAGAGCGGGTACAGAAAGCTGACAGTAATCTCGTTCCGAAGTATACCTTTCAAAACTTCGTTGTAGGGGCGAGCAATCAATTTGCTCATGCAGCGTGCGTCGCCGTCGCGAACCAACCGGGCGAACATTATAACCCTCTGTTTATTTACGGCGGTGTCGGCCTAGGTAAGACCCATCTGGTCAACGCGATCGGTCACCATTCAACATCACAACGGCGCGGAGTAAAGGTTGTCTACCTCAGCTCAGAATCATTTATGAACGAGCTGATCGGGTCCCTGCGGCGGGACAAGATGGACGAATTTAAGAAGAAATTTAGAAACGTCGATATTCTTATCCTGGACGATGTCCAGTTTATCGCTGGCAAGGAGCGTACTCAGGAGGAGTTCTTTCACACCTTCAATTCGCTTTACGAGTCGCATAAACAAATCGTCATTACTTCAGATAAGTTCCCAAAGGAAATCCCTGGGATCGAAGATCGTCTAAGAAATCGTTTCGAGTGGGGTTTGATCGCCGATATCCAGCCGCCGGATATGGAGACCCGCGTTGCCATTTTGCAAAAGAAAGCGGAAAACGAAGGTGTTCAACTGCCCCATGATGTGGCCTTTTTCCTCGCCTCGAATATCGACTCGAATGTCCGTGAGCTCGAGGGATCTCTCACTCGCCTTGGTGCGTTTTCCTCATTGACCAAAGCGACTATTACAGTGGAATTAGCGAAGGATGTTCTGCGCAACACTCTGAAAAGTGCGCAGCAGGAGATCACGGTCGAAAACATTCAGAAAACCATCTGCGACTATTTCAATGTGAGGATTGCCGATCTCAAGGCCAAACGGCGCACCCAGAATATTGCCTTACCGCGCCAAGTCGCCATGTATCTTTGCCGGAAATACACGGAAACTCCCTTCCCAGCCATTGGGGATAAATTTGGCGGCCGCGATCACTCAACCGTCATTCATGCATCCAAAACCATCGAGCGAAAGATCAAAGAAGATCCGCACATGCAAACCACGATCGAAAAGCTCGAACGCAATCTGAACATCAGAAAAAGACTGTGAATAAGCTGTGCTTAAGCTCAGGCGCGCGTGTGAATGACTGTCGATGATCGCCTGAGCTTAGCTAAGCACGCCTAACAACGCGTTTCGCAAGCATCGATAACCCACAACCTACCTGTTTGATTTTTCTCCCCAAAAGTGAGTTTCTGCACTTGTTCACAGGCACTACTATTACGACCTAATTTTCTATATATATAAAAAAGCCAAAGTCGCCGGGAGGAAGTATGGAATTTAAAGCCAAGCGAGACAGTCTTCTCGCCACGCTTTATTGGACTCAAAGTATTGTTGAGCGCCGCAATACCATGCCGATTCTCGGCAATGTTCTGGTCGAGGCGCAAAGAGGATCGATTCGCATTACCGCAACCGACCTCGAAGTCGGAGTTCGCGGCGAAGTCGAAAGCGATATCGGCAAAGAAGGAACGGTTACGGTTAACGCAAAAAAGCTTTATGAAATTATTCGGGAGATTCCAAATCAGCAGGTACAAGTCAAACGTTTAGAAAATGACTGGGTGGAGGTGCGCAGCGGAAAGACGGTTTTCAAAATCGTCGGCATGGAGGCCAAGGAGTTTCCGCAGTTTCCGAAGTTTGACGGCAAGGCGTTGTCCACTACGCCGGCCTCGACGATTCACGAAATGATCGAACGGACTATCTTTTCAGTCTCCACGGATGAAACCCGCTATAGTCTAAACGGCGTTTTTCTCGAGCAAGGCGAAGGCGGCAAGCTCAGGATGGTGGCAACCGATGGCCACCGTTTGGCTTTCGAGGAAAGGTCCGTGGGATCTCTTGGCCTCAGCAAAGGAGTGATTTTACCGAGAAAAGGACTATCCGAACTGAAAAAGCTTCTCGAATCGGGCGATGACGGAGTGGTGTCTTTGGGCTTTAAGGACAATATGGCCCTTGTTACGAAGGAAAAAATCGAGCTTTTCATGCGCTTGATCGACGGCGACTTTCCCGATTACACCAAAGTTATTCCACAGGGAAATCCCAATATCGCCAAGCTGGAGCATGATGAGCTCTTGCAGGCGCTGCGGCGGGTTTCGATTCTATCGAGTGAACGATACAAAGGCGTCAAAATGGAATTTTCCGATGGGAAAGTGTCGATCTCCGCGAACAATCCCGATTTGGGAGAAGCGGTCGAGGAGATCGAGGCGGAATACAAAGGCAAACCGCTATCGATCGGATTCAACGCCCGTTATTTGCTCGATGTCTTGGGTGTGCTTACCGGGGAAGGCGAAATCAGCATCGAATTGAAGGACGAGCTTAGTCACAGCATCATCCGGAAGCTCGGGCTC
>JBIOXP010000381.1:0-2775 GCA_044869705.1 Binatia bacterium
CTCGCCTTCAATAATTTCCCCGCTTTGTTTGAGACTGAACAGGTCTTCAACCCGGCAGCGCAAGGCGCGCGCCAGTTGCAAGGCGACCGAAGTGGCGGGAGAGTATTGATCGGATTCGAGGGCGCTGACGGCTTGGCGGGTGATTCCAGCGAGATCCGCGAGTTGTTTCTGCGACAATGCTAGCTTTTGCCGCTTCTCGCGTAGGCGGTTTTCCAGTGGGCCGGAGGCCTCTGGGCCAGTTGGGTTTGCCATAGTAGGTGACATTATGTCCGATATCATGTACCGAGCGAGAGTGTCAAGCAAAGTGAAAATCCACGCGCGCGGACTGGCTGATTGCAGCGCGGTAGCATTCACGCTAAAGATCAACGGGCAAACTGAAAGGCTTGAGTGAAAATCCGTTTCGCATTTCCGCCGACAAATTGATCTTTGTAGGGCATCATTCGTTAGTTTTGATCATAAATTCATCGGCGCTCGCTGCCGGGACACCAGCGGTGTTGACTGGCCGGGACGTCAGGGCAAGTGCCGGGAACATCAAGTGTGTGTGTTGCGGCTGCTCTCCGGCGCGGTACCGGAGGTTAAAAGAAGTTCATTTTTGAAGGCACATTAACTACGACGTGGCGTTCACGCCGCCGGGCCTTTTGAAGCGGCGTGAGTGCCGGCCCCAATCGCAACCGCAGGACTTGCAGTACCATTCCATCATGCCTTCCCATTCTTCGCGGTCGGCGAGAATGGCATTGCCGGCATCGATAGCGCGCTGCTGAGCCTGGGTAATTGGCTTATGTAGAACCGGAATGACTTTGCCGGACCCACATTCGGGACAGATTGGAGATTTTTTTTTGCGCGGCGACTTTCCAGCGGCGGACCGTGCAGGCTTTGCCCGAGTCATACAAGATAGCCCCGCTCGCGGTAAAAGCGCCGCGCTCCGGGATGGAGTGGCACGTTAAAAGGAGCTTCCTGATCGTTCGCACAAAGCTGGCGCATCCTGATCGGTTTGAAATTGTCGCTTGGCAGCGCTTTGCGCCGCCTTTCGATCGCTTCGCAGAGCGCGTACGCAACATCACTGGGCAAATCGGCGTGTACAACCATCGGCCAGCCGCTGAAATCGACCGTTGGAACATCGCTGGTCATCCCTTTGAAGCGCGACCGGGGAACTACCGAGCTGCGATAACCCATTTTTCCGAGTCGCCGCAGGATCTCTCCTTCGATCGGTAGATAGACGAATGCGTTGTCGAGAGCAGTCTGGCCCCAACTTTTGATGCCTTCGTCGAAAACCGCGTCGACCGTATTGTTTTGAATCGCGTCGCGGCGATCGGGATGGCTGGGTCGCGCTACGGAGACAACTTTGCCGCCCCATTTGTGCAAATCGGCTAACGTGAAACCCGCGGCATTCATTACGGCTTGTACGGTGAACATCGTCGGACTGGCGTCGAGCGCGCTTTCAGCCGTCACATTCGTCGACAGACGGAGCGGAAAACGGCGCTCGCTGATTTGCTCCAGGGATGTGATGCCGGTCGACTTATGCACGGCGAATCCCATCACATCGTACGAGGGAAACGTCGCAATGACCCGAAGCGGCAATTTTGTTTTAAACGGGCCGGTCCCGCGATAGGCAAGAGTCGCGGCGACGGAAGGATTGACCCAGGCGAGAGTGTACCTGCCTTCGGCAACGCCTTTCAGTTCGGCGAAGCTATCGGCCGCAAAAGAAAGCGGCACGCTGTTCGAACCTGCTGGATTGCCCGAAACGAGCTTTAACTCGAGCTCATGGCCGACGCGCGATTCGGTTTGCAGCACCTTCTCGGCGGCACGGGTGGTTTGAAAAGAGAGCGAAGTCTCATACATCGCCGCAGCGATTTCCAGCAATCCTTTGGCGCGTTGAATTTTCGCGTTGTAACGTTGCCTGGGCATCCGTCATCCGTCTGAAACAACAATAACAACGTCGCTTATTGACGTGTCATTCTGAGGCGCCATGCGACGAAGAATCTATCTTCACAATGCAAAAATCATAAGCAGATCCTTCGCCTCTGGCTCAGGATGACAGGATTGCGTTGTGGCATAAAACCGTTGACGGTGGAGACACTCTCATAGGCTCTTTCGCGCTTCTCTGGCGACATCCACGAGCAATTTGGCTTTGGCATTGGCCAAATCTCGGCTGATCGTCATGAGACCGCAGTCGGGAGCGAGCCAGAGATTGTTTGGCTCGATATATTTTAACGCCGTGCGCACTCGCTCGACGACGGAAGCGACAGAGGGGACCGGCGTATCGCCGGGATCGACGCAGCCGAACATGACGATACGCCCTTTAGCAATCGATAAAACGGCCGGATCGTAGCCGCTCCGGGCGAATTCCACGCCGAAGCCGCCGATACGGGTTTTCATCAACTGATTGAGCAACTCCGGGTATTCGTATTCGTGCTGCTGGCTCAGACCGCCGGGATAGCCATAGCAGAGATGAACTACAGTGGGGATATGAATGCCGTCAAGGCAGCGGTCCAGGGCTCTCGCGCCGTAGGCAAAAACTTTCTCGTGATAACGCGTCATGGCCGGTTCATCGATCTCCAGAACATCGCAGCCCGCTGCTTGCAAATCCCGGAGCTCTTCATTTAATGCCGCCGCGACATCCATCGCCATGGCCGCTTCGTCCTTGTAGTACTCGTCGAGCGTGCTATCGACCACGGTCATGGGACCGGGCACGTCCATTTTGATCGGCTTTGACGTGTGCATCTTGGCGAAACGGAGATCCTCGATGATCGCGGGCGCGCGTCGTTTAATTTTTCC
>JBIOXP010000382.1:0-7293 GCA_044869705.1 Binatia bacterium
ATAGGACATCAAAACTCCGGTTTGTGGTTTCCAGTTACGAGTTTTATTCCGGCCCAACTAGAAACCAGGAACGCGAAACTAGAAACTTACTTCGATTGGATGCGGCGCGGCTGACCGTCTGTGCCCGACATAACGCCATAGTCATTGCGCGCGCTTTCAAGTGAGACAAAGCCGCGGCTGATGTCGCGTTGGACCAGTTCGGCGGGTCGCTCTCGCGGATCACCGTAACCGCCGCCACCGCCCGTCGACATGCGAACTCGATCACCGGGTTCCAGGGGACGATTCTCGGTTTTGTAAAGCAACTCAGGTTGTTGGTTGCCATTTTTATATATCAACACCTGACCCGATTTGCCGGATTTACCGCCTTGGACACCCCAAGGCGGGCAGCCGATGCGGTCGAAGTTCGCCCATAACTCGCAGGGAGCGAGGAGCACGTATTGCTTGTCAAAGCCCAACCCGCCGCGCCATCTTCCCGGCCCGCCGGAATCTTGGCGTAGACAGAACTCTTCGACGCGGAATGGGTACATGGATTCCTGCAATTCGATCGGAATTAAACGCGTGTCACCATGAGCCATCGTACGAAACGGCCCCGCGCCATCGTGCGATGCGCAAGCGCCCCAGCCGCCATGGCCGCTGTCGTTGGCCTTAAACACCGCTCCCGTATCCGTGCGCTTGCCGGCAAAGCTTAGTGACGAGAACGTCCCGAAATGCGCGCCTGTCACACGATTCGGCAATGCCGGCTCCAAGGCTTTGATGATGCAATCGATGACCGTCGGAAAGGGAATGCTGTAGAGACCCATTGCCGCCGTCGGTTCGGCGCTGATGAGCTTTCCCTGCGGTAGAATCATCTTCACCGGCCGAAACGTTCCTTCATTGGCGGGTTCATCTGTCGCGATCAAATATTTGAAAGCGACCCGCACGCAGGTTCGCCCACCGCCGTAAAATCCCGAGTTGATGCAACCTTTGACTTGCTCCGACAGCTCCGAGAAATCAACGGTCAGCTCGTCGCCGGCAATCACAATTTTCACTTTGATGGGAATTTTTTCGTCGCGTACGCCATCGTTGTCAAGAAATGCTTCGTGGCGGTAAACACCGTCAGGAATCGCGCGGATTTTTTCCCGCGTTGCCGCTTCGCATTGATCGAGAATCCTGGAGAGGGCGTCGAGAAAAACAGTCGTGCCATATTTATCGGCCATCGCCTGCGTTAGATCACGGCCGAGCAGGCATCCGCCTAACTGAGCCTCGATATCGCCGAGCAACTCCAGCGGAAACCGCGTGTTGTTTTCGATAATCCGATAAACTTCCTCAATGGGCTCGCCCTTGGACAAAATCTTGATGGAACGGAGCTGCAAACCTTCCATGAAGATGTCTGTCGACGAATACGACACCGATCCGATCGCTGCGCCGCCAATGTCGATCCAGTGGCAATTGATGGAGAAAAAACCGATCAACTCGTCGCCGTCGGGCCCGGCGAAGACCGGCGTGTACATCACCGTGTTGTTGAGATGTTGCCCCTGTACCGCGGCATGATTACAGACGATCACGTCGCCTTTATTTAGATTTTCTCGGCTGTAGGTCTCCAGCCCGTCTTTGACCGCCATGCCCACGGAATCGGCAACAAACACCGGCATGCCGCCCGTCGACTGCGCGAGCAACTCGCCAGCCGCGCCGACAAATCCGACGGCGTAGTCTTTGTACTCGTAGATATACGGGCTAAACGCCGTGCGCGTCATATTGGCGTCAATCTGGTCACAAATCGAAATAATGCCGTGACGGATGACTTCCAAAGTGATGGGATCGATATCCGTGCGTGTGGCGACCGGCCTTAGCATAGCTGCAGGATGCGATTGCGTTGTAAAACTTACGCGGATAGTTTCAAGGAAGTCATAGGTTGTCAAGCAATCAGGAATTACGTAATTAGATGAGAACCGAGCTCGGCAAAACGCTTTGAGGAAATTAAGAATGATAAACTGCTTTCGTGGTTTCTCCGGTTTAAACTTCAGAAAATTGGTTTTGGTTCTCGTTCTGGTCTTGTTTGCGACCCGTTTGGAAGCTCAAGAACGCCGCGCGAAGCTGAGAATTTCCAACGCCGGATTCACGATCACGGCTTTGCCGCTCCTCGCGGCGAAAGATTGGGGATTGTTCACGGCCAACGGTCTCGATATGGAAGTGATCTTGATGCAGTCGGCGCTCGTGCCGGCTGCACTGACGCAAGGCGATATCGATTATCAAGCCGGCGTTGGGCCAGCGTCCGTCAATGCTACATTGAGCGGCTTTCAAACTCGTGCGATCTGGTTTTCATCGGACAAAATCTCCTATTGGTTAATGGCTAAGCCGCAGTTCAAAACCATCGAGAGTCTGAAGTCGAAAAAAATAGCCATTACGGGATTGGGTGGGACGGTTCATGTGGCTTTCAATCTCGCCTTGGAAAAACTCGGGGTGAACCCCAAAGACTTTGTCTTGGTCTCGATTGGCGGACAGCAGATTCAGCAATTTATTTCTCTGGAGTCGGGCTACGTCGATGCCGCGCTGCTTTCGCCGCCGGTAACTTTCGGCGCCCAGAAAAAAGGTTTTTATAAAGTGCTTGACGTGGGTGCCATGGTCGACATGCCGGGTGGCGGCTTGACCGCTCTGGTCAAAACGATTCAGGAACGGCCCAATGAAACACGACGAGTGATTCGTTCGCTCCAACAAGCCAAGGATGAAATCAGAAAATCGAAAGCTAAATCCCTCGATCTCATTGTTAAACTCCTCAAAATGGATCGAGAAGCAGCGAGCGAAACATATGATCAATTTCTCACGACCTTGAGCCCAACGGGAATTCCGACGCGTCTAGGAATGGACATTTTGGTGAAGTCCGTTCAGGCGCAGGGCCGACATGTTGGACGCAAAGTGAGTTTCGAAGAAATCGCCGACGACCGGCTCGCCAGCGAAGTCGCCAAAGAGATGGGCTACAAAATTCCATGACCGTTGGCTTCAGCTCGGGCGCCGAGTATGGCCTCTTCTTCCTGAGACTCTGTCAGAGGCAAATTAACGTGCTGTATCATGCTGAGTGACAGCGAAGCATCGCGACGTTGCCGTGTTCCAAAAGATAGATTCTTCGCCCTGCGGGCTCAGAATGACAGCTGTGGGGGTCATCCTTAACAAAGTGAAGGATCTTTTAAGGTTCAGGACGAGCAATGACTCAGATCCCTAGAATGGAATCAGACAAACGGGCGATCGTGCGAACGGTACTGACTATCGCCGCGATCATCATCTTTGCCTGCAACGGTTGGTGCCAAGAAAAAAGAACCAAAGTCCGCATTTCGAACGCCGGCTTCACCCTCACGGCTTTGCCGCTTCTCGCCGCGAAGGATTGGGGTGTGTTCAGCGCCAATGGCTTGGATGTCGAATTGATCGTGATGAGTCCGACGCTTGCTGCGGCCGCCGTCGCTCAAGGCGACATCGATTACGTTGCCGGCGTCGGACCGGCCTCGGTGGCGGCGACGCTGAGCGGTTTGCCTTCGCGCGCGATATGGTTTTCTTCCGACAGAATTACTTATTGGCTGCAGAGCGCGCCGCCGTACAAGACCCTACAAGACCTCAAAGGCAAGAAGATCGCGCTCTCCGGCGGCGTGGGTGGAACCAATCATGTCGCTTTGGTGATTGCGTTGGAAAAATCTAACGTCAATCCAAAGGATTACATTATCGTCGGAATTCCTGGGCAACAGGCACAAGTATTTTACTCTCTCGAGTCCAGCTTCGTTGAGGCGGCGCTCTTGTCGCCGCCGCATATGTTCGGCGCTGCCAGAAAAGGGTTTAACAAGCTCTTGGATGTCGGTGCGATGGTCGAGATGCCGGGCGGCGGCTTGACGACGTTGATCAAAACCATTCAGTCTCGACCCGCGGAAGTCAAGCGAGTGATTCACGCGTTGCAATTGGCCAAAGACGAAGTACGCAAATCCAAACCGAAAACCGTCGAGCTGATCATGCGGCTTTTGAAAATGGACAAACAAGCCGCGTCGGAAACCTATGACGCTTTTCAGACGACGCTCAATCCGACCGGGGTTCCGAATCGCGCCGGCATCGACAATCTCGTGCGCTCGCTCCAGGCGGCAGGGCGCTTTACGGATCGAAAAGTCGCCTTCGCGGAAGTAGCCGACGACCGGTTGGCCACAGAAGTCGCGAAGGAACTCGGTTACAAATTACCGTAGGAGCGGACCCATGTGTCCGCCCGGAATCGAACGGGCAACCACATAGACTTACACTACAGTATTTATGAACACACTGCATTCTGATCTGCTCGTCGTCGGCGCCGGCCTGGCCGGCTTCACCGCCGCAACTCGCGCCGCCGAACAAGGCGCTAAAGTTTTACTCATCGAAAAGAGCCGCGGCGAACTGGGCGACGGAAACATCTTGATGGCGTCCGGAAGCTTACGCGCCGGCGGCAAAAGCCCGCGCACCGAGCGGCGCGAGCTTTATGATTTCGTGATGGCCGAAGGCGTCGCCTATCCAGATCTCGTGCAGGCGTGGTCGGAAAGCTGCGGACGCGCCGTCGATTGGCTGATCAGGAACGGTGTTAAAGTCGACGAAAATGCGCCCGGCAGAGTTTGGCTCGATCAGTCCGGTGAAGTCTCCCTCGCGCCCGTTTACAAAAAAGATGTCGGCACGCGCGCGCTGGCCAAGCTCAAGGAGCGCTTTCTCCAATTGAAAGGACAGTACATCAACAATGTCGAGGGAAAAAGACTGATCGCCGAGAGCGGCCGCATTCGTGGCGTGATCGGCATCCAGGCCGGCGCAGAAGTTGAGTTTCGCGGGGGTGCGACGATCCTCACCACCGGCGGCTTTAGCGCCAGCAAGGAGTTGCTCAAAAAATACATCGGCCAGCATGCCGACGAGTGCAAGTTACGCGGTTCGAAGCAGGATACCGGTGATGGCCTGCGCATGGCGCTCGAGGTCGGCGCGAAAGCTGTCAATCTGAAGTATTTTTATGGCCATCTGATTTCGCGCAAAGCGCTCGTGGACGATCGGTTCTGGCCTTACCCTCGGCTCGACTCTTTCGTTGACGAAGGGATCTTAGTGAACCGTGAAGGTGCGCGCTTCGTCGACGAAGGTCGCGGCGATGTCGCGGTCGCCAACGAACTGGCGCGATCGGAGGACGTTACCGGCGCGATTCTCATTTTCGATGACGAAAGTTGGCAAGCGGCCAAAGACGATAGTTTTTCTAATCTGGTAAAAACGCCGGCGCCCAATCCCTGGCTCATGAACAACCAGGGCGAAATTTTTCGGCAAGAAACCATCGAAGGCTTGGCGCAAAGTCTCGGTGTCGATTCTGTGCGACTGCGCAAAAGTATCACCGATTACAATCGAGCCATCGAAACCGGTGCAGGCTATTCGCTCCCGGTAGCACGCACCGGCAAGCCGAAGATTCTGCACGCGCCCTACTATGGTTTAAGGGTCGTGCCCGGAATCACCTTTACGATGGGCGGAATATTGATAAACGGCAGCGGCCAAGCGCTAAACGAAAGTGACATGCCGATTCCCGGTCTTTATGCGGCTGGAGACGCCATCGGTGGTCTTATGGGCGGGCATCACGGCGGATATACCGGGGGGTTGATGCAAGCGCTGGTAACGGGAATTCTCGCCGGCGAACACGCGGCGACGCCAAAGACAAGACCTGATTAAGAATGCTTCGACGGGCTCGGCATGAACGGAAAAGATCAGCTGCTTTTTCCACTGTTAATATCCGTTTGTCCTTTGCGAGTCGAAGGGCTCCGAAATTTCTCTATTATGTCGTGGACCAGCCCGCGCGGGTGGAATCGAAAAGTGCAGCAGAGACGCTCGGGGTTAGACGAATACGACCACGCTTCACGATCACGCCTTCACGATTCCGCCTCTTCCCTATACAGTCCCAGCGCTTCGGTCGACGGCCGATCGTTGATCGAAAAAAGGATCGCGTCCTCACTGCTGGTATTATCGTGCGAATGCCACTGCCATGAAGGCACCACGAAAATATCGCCCTTGCTCCAATTGAATTCATTGGCAGACACTTTGGTCATTCCTTCGCCTCGAAAGGCATAATAGACCGTCGTGCTTGTGTGCCGGTGTGTCTTGGTCTTTTCTTTCGGACGAAGCAGCTGAATCCCGCAGGAGCAAGTCGGCAAGGTGTGGCCGCCGTCAACTGCATTGGCGTACTCCAGCATCACGCCATCGTACGGATCGCCGGCGCTTTCTTTAAGCGCCTGCAAAGTGGCGTTCGTTTCCTCCCATGGGTAACGGTAAGGCGGCGCCTGAAACGAGTTCTTGATCCAGGTCGGACGCGCGTGCGAAAAGACTTTCGCTGAAAAATCTTCCGGCTTCTCCACCGGCTGTTGTTGTTTGCTGAAATTCTCCTGGATCATCGCGCCGAAGTGCGTCACCAGGCGGACATCTAAGCCATCCAACCACATCACCGGTTCAGTGGAATTGTTGAAGTGGTCATGCCACGTCCAGTTGGGCGTGGTAATAAAATCGCCTTCGAACATCGGAAAGCGCTCGCCCTCGACAATGGTGTAGGCATTCGGAGTGCCCTTGATGATGAAACGGATCGCTGCGGCTGTGTGCCGATGCGCCGCGGCGATCTCTCCGGGCCGCACCAGTTGCACGGAAATATGCACCGTGTTGGTCATACCGGCGGCGAGTCCGGGATTGCGCATCTGGATAGTTCGCCGGCCCGCTTCGCCAGTGGTGATCAATTCACCCGACCAATTGAGCGCCTGCATGATGTCAACACCTTTCCAGAGAAAAGGCTTGACGGTCTGCGCCCATTCCGAGTGTTCCCAATGACCTTTGAGGTGGCGTTCTTTCATCCATTGACTGAGCTCTTGCAAATCCATGGCCCCTCCTACAAGACACGACGGCGTCAGTCCTCAATACAAACCGACAAGAACGCTGTCAAGCTAAGGTGTGATTGAGCCGAGGCGTCTTCGGAATCGAGGAATGGCCGTCAGTGGCGGAATGGAGAAGGGTTCGAGCGTTTTCGCTTCAGAACCGAGTAGCGCGCGGCGTGAAAAGCGGCGAACAGACGATATTGCCGTTTCGATACGCGCGCGATTACCGGTAATTGCGGCGCTTCGAACGCTCTATCGATGATAGACTTTGCCGCATCGAGCGCCCAACGATCCGCATCAAACTTGCTGGGGAAAGTGAGTTCCTCGGCCGCGAAGCAGTGGGAAAAGCTGTGCACCCAGATTTTGCGATTTCCCTCCTCGGTGCAAAGCCACACGCAAGCTTCAGGCAACCAGGACTCTGTCTGGACTTCATAGGAAGCCGCCC
>JBIOXP010000383.1:0-17553 GCA_044869705.1 Binatia bacterium
CAGTTCTCGAGCGTTTTTGGGTTCGAGCCGTCGAGAAGCGTAATCCAACCCGCATCACCCTGCTCGGAGGTCTCTGATGAACATCCGAAAAAGGCCACTACGATGATAAGCAGAGCCGTGATAACTGCAGAACGGCTTTTCATTGTGACGTCCTCCTTCTCTGCGGGACGCTAACTTTGGAAATGCAGCTCGGCAAAAACTACATCGGGTCGGAGCAGCGCGAGAAGGTTCGTGGTGTAACCTTGACGTAAGAGTCACTTCGGCAACAGTACCTCTTTGAGTCTCGCCAATGTAGACGAATCGATTTTGTAGAGGTCCTGCACGAGCTTTTGCACCTCTTCGCCGGTGACTGGTTCGATGTCCAGTTTCGACTTCTTCGCATCGGCGAGAAACTCTGGGTCCTTGAGCGTGTCGGCAAAAGCTTTGCGCAATAGTTGTATGCGGTCCTTGGGTGTTGCAGGCGGCACGAAATAGATCCGCGTCACCGTGGCAATATCATGAACCGCGTACTTCAAAATGCGACGGGCATCTTCAGTTTTGGCATAATCGATAGCCAGCGGAACATTGGGAAGCTCAGGATGTTTTTTTGGCATCACCATGAGAAGAACGTTCACATCCCCGGTTTCCAGCGCTCTCGGCCACATCGTCTTCATCGACTCCCAAGCCCAACAACCGCCGTCGAGCTCCCCGCTTTCGGCAGCCAATTTGATTTCAGCAGTCCCTTTATACGGTTCGACGACTCGGATGGGAAGTTTCAGAGCCGTTTGCACGGCCCGCGCGACATCGGAAGCCGAGCCACCCGCGCCCACTCCGCCCAACCTCATCGGCTGCTTTGCCGCGAACCATTGATCCACGCTGGTGATGCCGCTAGCCTTGGTCAACACGCAAACCTGATTATCGATCGACGGCGCCCCGATGTACTCAAACTGCTTGCCGTCAAAGTCGGCTCCTTTTGCTCCCATGATCTGCTGTAGGATCAAGCCGCCGATGTTGTTGCCGAGAGTGAGACCGTCGGGCTTGGCCTGCCGGTACATATAATTGGCGTGAATGAAGCCACCCGCGCCGGTCATATTCTCGACGATAACCGAAGGAGCGCCCGGAATGTGTTTGCTCATGTGCCGGCCAATCGCCCGCGTGTATGTGTCAAAACCCCCGCCGGGCGCAAAAGCAACGAGCAAACGAAGCGTCTTTCCTTTGTAAAATCCTTCGTCGCCAGCCGCCAAGGCGATTCCCGTGATGGCATAGCCCATAATCAAGCAGACCAAAAGGTACTTCGGTGTTCGGTCCATGGTTTTTTCCTTCTCGTGCATTGGGCCGGTTTTCTTAGCCATATTCCTTGCTAAGTGCGCGCTGCTGGAGCAACTACTTGTAGAGCCGGTCAACAAAGCCGGACTTGCCGAGTTCGTTCAGGATCGAGTTGTCGATCAAGCTTTCAGGTTTCGCCGTTTTCGCCTTGGGGTTGGTGGCGAAATCGAGCATGGTCTGCACCGCCGCAGGCGGCACGACAGGCAGTTTTTCCCATGCAGCGAGGAAAGTCTTGTAAGAATCATCGAGGTCTGCGGTGTCGGTGGTCTTGGTGTACTTGCCGATGACTTGCTTGGCCAACTCGGGGTCGGTCCGGCTAATTTTGATGCCTTCGAGATAAGCTTGTAGGAACCTCTGTACATTGTCACGCCGCGTTTTTACGTAGTCCCTGGTGCTAGCGAGCGCCGCGTGAATCATGGGAATATTTTGCTCGGTCACATTGACCAATTCCTTCAATCCGGCGTGTTCCGCCTTCAAGGTCGTGGGCGATGTAAAGATGCCGGCGTCCGCGTTTCCCTGATTGATACCCGTAAGGATCTCGACCATGCCTTTGAGATAAACCAGCTTCACATCCTTACCCGGTGTCAGGTGGGCGCGCTGCAGTAAAAGGCGCGCCGCAAAGTCTGTCGTCGCGCCCGGCACGGTCACGCCCAAAACTTTTCCTTTCAGATCGGCTACAGAAGTGATTTCGGGTTTCGCATAGATCGACATCACGGCGCGATTGAGAATGCCCGCGATGTAAACGACCGGTTCGCCGTTCAACCCGGCTTCGACAATTTCGCCGCCCGGGTTGATGATATCGAGGTTCTTGCTGATCAGGGCCTGAGTCGCGGTCGCGGGAGCGATGTATCGAAGATCGACGTTTAGACCGTATTTGGCGAAGAGATTTCTGTCCGCGGCGATCCACAATGGCGCAAAGGCGCCGCTGAAGGCCGCGTAATTGGCCCGCACGAACGGCATGTCGGCGGGACGTGCAGTCGACGGTGCGAAAACCAAAGTAAGCAGCGCAGCAGCGGAAACGGCCAGTTTTCCAGCTGCGGCAGCGAAGCGCATAATCGTTTTTGACGGTGTCATTTATCCCCCAAAGCAGGTTTCAATTTTCCCTCTACCGGTCGTGTTTCACGATTGCTAAAAAGTTTTCGGCAAAGACTTTGCGCAGATCGTCTTGTTTGAGCTTGGCGGCCTTGGTTACGTGCTTGGCGATTTTGTCGACTTCCATGGGCAGCGGATTGTAAGGGTGGTCCGAGCCGAAAAGAATTTTGCTGGTACCCACGCCGCGAAAAGCTTCCATAAGAAGCGGCATCCAGCCGACCACCGAGGTTTCCAAAAAGATATTTTCGTTCTGGCGCGCCACCGCCACCGCCAGCTTGACGTACTCGGACACTCCCATATGGCCGAGGATGACCGGCACGTCGCGATGCTCTGCGGCCAGTTCGGCGATCACGCCCGGCGAGGCTTTGCTCGACATGCCGGTGTGAAAAATAATCGGCACGTGAAACCGGCGCGCCGCGGCGTAGATCGGTTCCATCAGCTCGGCTTCGTTGGGATCGAAGAACTCAATTTCGGGATGCAATTTGATGCCCTTGAGTTTCAAGGTGCCGAGACAGTGGTCGAGGGATTTCGCCGTCGCTTCGGGGCCGAAATTCGGATTGATCCGGCAGAAGCTGATAATGCGCTTGGGATGTTTGGCCATCTCCTCGGCCATAATTTGATTCGATTCGGAATAATCCGTGTACGGAGCACCCAAGGGAAACGCCACGGCGCAATCCAAGCCGGCTTCGTCCAGATTGCGCACCAGGTCATCGCCCAAGAAGCTCGCCACTCCATGACCCAGCGGGGTTTTGCGCTGTCCGAGATGGGAATGCGCGTCAATGGCATAGAATTCCCCGTCATTGATTCGTAAAGACATACTTCTTCTCCGGAAAATGAGCGCCGCCGTGCGAAAGCTTGTCCCTATTTATTGATTCTTCTTTTCAAAGGCAAGGCATATTCACGGCAACGTCATGATACGCGCCGTTGCCGGCGCACAGATTTCCGGTTGCAGACCTCCCGCCTGCTCGGTTATTTGTGGAGTTGAATTTCTCTTCAGATCTTTTGAAGGAGAATCACATGACAGATTTGTTTCGCTTATCAGCCAGCGAAGCGGCAGCGCGCATTCGGGATGGCAAGCTCACGTCCGAAGCTTTGGTACAGTCCTGTCTCGAGCGCATCGAGTCGCGCGACTCGCAAGTCAAAGCCTGGGTTCACCTGGACCGCGACTTTGCGCTGGGGCAGGCGCGGCAATGTGATCGGAGCGGCAGCCGCGGTTCGATTCACGGCATTCCATTCGCCGCCAAGGACATCATGGACAGCGCGGACTTGCCCACGGAGTACGGGTCGCCGATCTACAAGGGCAATCGTCCGAGGGCGGACGCAGCATGTGTGGCGCTGAGCCGCGCGGCCGGCGGAGTGCTTTTGGGCAAGACCGTCACGACGGAATTTGCCAGTCGAACTCCATTGGGAGCAACGACGAATCCACATAACCCGCAGCATACGCCCGGCGGTTCCTCCAGCGGCTCCGCCGCCGCTGTAGCCGACTTTATGGTCCCGTTGGGTTTCGGTACGCAGACCGTTGGATCAGTCATTCGTCCGGCGGCGTTCTGCGGCTGCATCGGGTACAAGCCGAGCTTCGGCGAAGTGAGCACTCAGGGCGTCAAGCAAAATACCGCGTCCTTCGATACCGTGGGGCTTTTCGCTCGCGAGGTCGAAGACCTGGTGATCTTTCGAGCGGCGCTGACGGGATTCGCCCCGAAGCCTCTCCGCGCTGTTGAGGTTAGCGATCTCAAAATCGGCTTTTGCCGCACGATCTTCTGGGACCGCGCCGAGCCGTATACGAAGAAATTCCTCGAGGATGCTGCGAGCGCGCTGGCCAAAGCCGGAGCCAAAGTTTTCGATTTGGATCTCGGCGAGCCGTTTCAACAGTTCGAAATCATGGGCCGGCGCATCACTGATTACGAGTTCTCCCGTGGTCTTACGTGGGAACGGCAGCATCATTCGAATCTTTTGAGCGAGTTCCAGCGCGAGAAATTCGCCGGATTCCTCAATATCTCGTACGAACAATACCGAGAGGCCGAAGCGGTGTTGGCGCATTGCCGCGCAGATCTTTCTGACGCGATGAAGAATATCGACCTGCTGCTCACACCCAGCGCGCCCGGAGAGGCTCCCGCCGGTTTGGCCAGCACGGGCGACACCTCATTCAATATACTTTCGACCTGGACCTACACTCCTTGCGTGACGCTGCCGGTGTTTACCGGACCGTCCGGTCTGCCGGTCGGCATTCAGCTTATCGGCCACCGAAACCAGGATCATCGTATGCTGGAAGGAGCGCAGTCCGTTTACCGGCTGTTCTCGAAGTGAAAATGATTTTCACCTGCTGAAGGCGGTTTTGATGCCGGTTCTCATAACCAGCGCCGCTCGATTCGAGTCCTTCGCGCCGCGTGCCCCAGATCAATAGGAGATGAGAGGGGAGTCTCATGCGAATTCTACTTTTATTGAACGGCCCTCGTGAGCGGTACGTGGGCGGCGCGGACACCGCGCGACAAGAGAAATGGCGTCAGTACTGTTCTCCGGGAACTCAATTGGAGGTTGGTTATCTGCCCGGTGCCGAGGAAAGCGGAGATGGCTCAAAAGTGTACGCGTTTGGAACTAAAGACGCGCTAAGCCTGGGGGCGCTTTATCCGGATCGCTGCGCGGCGGCGGAGCGGGAGGGATTCGATGCGATCATTATTCACTGCTTCATTGATCCGGGTCTCCGCAAATCGCGCAAACGCGTTCGCATCCCGGTTGTGGGTCCGGGAGAAATAACGCTTCGGGCCGCCGGCATGCTCGATCGCAAGATCGGCATCATCACCCCAAGTAGTGAGACGCTTGACTGCTATGACGAGTACGTGAGAGATCTCGGACTCGAGGATCGCATTGCAGGAATTGAGGCGGTCAAAGGTCCTCTCGCTCCCTTTCCGCAGCAGAATCCGCGAGAGATGACGGAAGCCGTCGTTGAAGCCGTCGAGAGGCTAATTATGCTAGGCGCTCAAGTGATATGCCCATCCGGCCTCGCGTATATTCCGATCCGTGTTTCCGCCGCGGAGGTTTCGAAACGCGCCGGAATTGCGGTGCTGGATCCAGCGCTGCTCTCGGTCAAAACGGCGGAGATGCTCGTTTCAGCTCTTCAAGGCGGCGATCGTTCATGCTGAACCCGTGGCTATTTCACGGCTCTCACAAACGAGTAATCGACAACCTCGGCGGGCGTCAAAAGCTTCCCGGTCTCGCCGCGACTGTGGATGATTTCCAGGTATTGCTTCATTCCGCCGTCGGCCATGATCAAATCGTCCAGCATCACTCCGATGATATCCTCGTAAGCCTCTTCGGCAACACCCTGGCTGATGTTAAAACTCTCCGCGATATAGGCGACTACGGCTTTGCGGTCGCGGCGAATGGATCGGAGCGACTCGAGCATGGCCCGCAGCGCGCCTCTTACCCGCCCGGGATGGCTTTGAATTTTGTCTCTGGTTGTAACGAGTCCGTTGAATGGCGAGGCATCGATCACGTCGCCGCTTCGCTTGAGGATCTTGAAGCCTTTGCGGGCCATCATCCCGGTAAAGGGCGGACTGAGCACGGCGCCGTCGACCAACCCTTGCTCGAGGGAAACCATATTCAAAGCGGTGTTACCCGTCTGAATCCAGGTGACCTTCTTGGGATCAGCGCCGCTTTTTTCAAACATCAACACCCCGTTGAAATGGCTTTCGGAACCCACCCGAGAAACGGATACTTTTTTTCCTTCGAGGGCCTTGGGACTCGCCAGTTGGCTGACGAGCGAAAAAAGCGGCGCTCGATAGAGCACGCCGACGGCTTTTACCGGTAGCCCTTTGCCGATCCCTTCGATGGCTGTGCCGATCCCGGTGATAAAATCCAGCTCGCCTGAGACCAGTCCGGCCAATTGCAGGTTGCTTCTGATCTGAATGATCTCGACATCGAGTCCTTGCTTCTCGAACAGCTTTTTGTCCTTGGCGTAATAGAACGGCATCAAGACGACGTTGCGGGTCGAAAGCCCAATGCGAATTTTCTCCGCAGCCCACACGGAATTCGCCGATAAGAATATAAGCCAAAGAAAAAAAATCCGCCCCGTTCGCGATCTGCTGCAGACGGAACTCATGGAAGCTCCTCCCACTGCGCTGCTGACAATTTGGTTCAATCGTTGCGCAAGCTGCGAAAGTTTCACTGGATTGCTCCAGCTAAGACGCGAGCCCAGGTGAAATCCGAAGCACGAAATGCCGAGATTCGAAAGAAATTCAAACTGCAAATTTTCCAACGGGCAGGCTCCGATGATATTTTGTAAATTTGTTCGCTTCCCGTTGGTGCGGATTTCCGGATTCGGATTTTTTCTTTTTGCGCCTCGGGCGAGATCCGGTATTGCGATGCGGCTTTGCCGCGCCAGTCACGTTCCGAGCAAAAAAGCCGTCATGTCGGCCACATGTCCAAAACCACATCGATACGATTCCCCTGCGGGTCGACGATGTAGTTTTCCGTATGCCGCCCGGGCGCGCTCTCGCCGCGGTGAACCGCAGTGATGGCCTGAATCGGCTCCAGGGTAGGCACGAGCAGACCGAAATGCCAGATGCCGTTGCGGTTCTCGCCGTTATTTGCGTTGATCGCGAGGTGCATGTAACCGTCAGTCATATAGACACTGCTCTTGTTTCCCCGAGGATTTCTTCTAACCACCCGCAGACCAAAAGTCTTTTCGTAAAATGAACTCAGCTCATCAGGATTTTCCGATCTGATTGCGATATGTCGGATCTGCATTTTTTCTGGCATAGATCTCTCCTTCCAAGAAAGGTCAGCCGCTAGTAACCACAATCCAGGGACGTGTGTCAACGTTACGACGGTTGCTGGTTAGCTACTTAGATTCGAGTATTTGCTTCACTCGATTGATGACCGCAGGTTCGATTTCGTACAAGCCGTTCACCATTTTTTCCACACCCGGTCCGTCGATGGGATCGATCTCGAGCTTCGCCTTTTCGGCTTCTAGCCGAAGCTGAGGATCTTTTAGCGCACTGGTAAAAGCTTTTTGCAATGTGCGCACCCGCTGCTCGGGGACTTGCGGTGGAAGAGAGTAGAGTCGCTGTTTGCCGTAAAGCTCGCTCGCTATTTGAAGGAGCTTTTTGCCTTCGTCGGATTTGGCGTAGTCGATCGCGAGGGGCACGCCCTTCAGCTCGGGATGAGACTCGAGCATCGTTTGCAGCACGACATGAACTTCTTTGGCCTTGAGCGCGTTGACCCAGGTCACCTTCGCCGATTGCCAACCGAACGCGCAGGTTCCGTCGACTTCGCCGGTTTCTGCCGCCACTCTGATATCCGCCGTACCCTTGTAGCCTTCGATCAGCTGCAGCGGGAAATCCGTAGCGGCGGCAAGGAGCTTGGTATCGTCGGTTCCGCTGGTGCCCGGCCCGATCGCACCAAGCTTGACCCGTGTCTTGGACTTGCGCCAATCCTCTGCCGTTCTGATCCCGCTGCGCTCGGTCGTGATACATACTAGCGCGTCCGCTGTCGGCATACCCAGCCAACTGAACTTGCGTCCATCGAACTGCACTGCCGGGTTTCCCATCATGTGCTGCAAAATCAGCGGTCCGGACCAATGGCCAATGACCGTGCCATCGCGCGGCGCGCTGTTGTAGGTGTAATTGGCCGCGATCAGCATGGCGGCTCCGGGCATGTTCTGAACCACCGTGTTTGGTTTGCCCGGAATATATTGCGCAAAGTGGCGCGCAATCAGCCGAGTATAGGTATCGTAACCGCCCCCCGCGGTGCCTCCGACGATAAACTGAATGGTCTTGCCTTTGTAGAAATCCTCGATCGACGCGGCACACGCCGGCACGATCCATACCGTGATGACGATCGCAAACAATAATCCGCAAAGCGCTTTTTTCATGCGTGCACCTCTTTTGTGATTTCTATCGCGTCGCCGGTCCGAACTCCGAATAACTTGCCGCGCTTCCAAGTTTCAATCGTTTCGTGCTTGTACAACTGCAGCTAATTTTTCCAGAGCTGCTTAAAAAACCCGCTCTGCTCCAGTTCCTGAAGCAGTGAAATGTCAACGAAGCTTTCCGGCGCGGTTTTTTTCGCCAGCGGATGTTTTTCCGCCATATCGTCCAAAATGAACTTAATACCCTTGATTGTGGGGTACGGAATTTTTTCCAGTCTTGCGGCGTAAAAGCTGTAAGCGTCGTCCAATAGTTCCTTGTCCGCCAAACGCAGATACTTTTTCATCACTTGGACGGAAAACTCACGATCCGTCATGAATCGGTGCAGACCCTCCGCGTAGCCCTGAAGAAAGGATTTCACGACCGGCCGTCGCTCGCGCAGATATTTAGTCGTCACCGTCACGCAAGTCTGCTGCATTTCGATCCCGAGGCTGTTCAGATCAAAAAGTTCCTTCATGCCAAGATGTCGAGCGCGCACCGTTTGCGGTGGATTGGCGAACCCTGCCTGAATGGCCCCTCTGTCAAGAGCCGTGATCACCTCCGGCAAGCCGCCCATCTGGATGATGGCCACATCCGTGCCGCGCTTGAGCCCGTAATGCTCGAGAAAAATTCCCGCTGCCGTATCGCTCAGCGCGCCAAAGCGAGAGACGCCGAGCCTTTTTCCTTTGAGCTGCTCAGGAGTCTTGATCTCGGGCCGGGCATAAATCGAGCCGGCGAGCTTGTTCTGCACGCTCGCTATGATCCTTACCTCTGCGCCTGATAGGATCGCTCCGGCGGTGGATACACCGGTGACTTGAGCGAGCTGGATTTCATTGGCAATCAACGCCTGGGTGGCTGCCGTTGCAGGAATATAAATAAGATCGGCATCAATGCCGTGGTTGGACAGGTAACCGCCTTCCTTCGCTATCCAAACCGGGATCTGACCGGCGACCAAGGCGGCGTAGGCCACCTTGATCGGCTGAGCAGAGACGCTCGCTGCGAAACCAAAAACTCCAATCACCAGGACCGCTGTCAGAAAGTGACTCAAGCATGACCGATCATGTCGCGCCTCGAAGGTAGTTGTTGCGCAATCACAGGAGTTCATTTTGAAGATCCTCCTCGTCGCATTCGTTCCGTTGCCCAATCGAGACCTGTTCCAACTTGTCTGAGCGTTTCGGGATTGACACTCATTGTTGGAGTTGCCCCTCTTGTCCAGAAGCGAGATAGCCCGGCTGGATAACTCCAGTCCGGGCTATGGTAAAGCATTGTAAGAAATGACCGGATCTAAAGACCCAGCTCAACCTCGTTTCGCTGGAGGTTTATGACTAAGAAACTTTTCTGTCAAGCAGCATTCTTTCGGGCTTGTACTCGGGCAGCGCCCGGCTTCAATCCTTTGACAGTTGTTTCTGCGGCATCGGGATTGGGAAATCTTCCGCAGCAAGAGGTTACGGAGGGCGGCACAAACCGAAGTTCGTCCCCACTGCTATGATTGACACCTCAACGGTTCGGCGTTATAGCTCCGTCAGAAAATCTCTGCTCAAGATTTGTCGACGATTTGCATGGCGCGGCGAGCTTCAGCCGCTCGATCCCAAGCTGACTGGAAGGAGAATTCGCGATGAACGACGTTGAAAATTTAAAACCGGCAGACAAATTCGTGAGTGTCGATGGCCTCAAACTTCGCTACATCGAAGCCGGCTCGGGACCGTCGGTGCTGTTTTTGCACGGCGCATCGCTCGGCAGCTCGGCGGATGTGTTTCTGCGCAATCTCGGCCCCTTTGCCAAAGCTGGGTTTCGCGCGGTCGCCTTCGACTATCCCGGCTTCGGCCTTTCGGACGTCCCCACCAAACAAAGCACCGCGCAGCAACGCAATTCGATTCCGAAATTCATCGATGCCGCGGGGCTCGGCAAGACCGCGCTGATCGCCCATTCACGCTCCGGCGGCTTCGCGGTTCAACTCGCGTTGGAAGATCCCAGCCGCTACTCGCATGTGATCATTCTCGGCACCGGGTCGCTGCTCCCGCCGCAGACGCAAGAGCAGGTCGGAAAGTACGAAGCAGTGCAGGCGCGCGTCGATAAAGAGATGGCGCAAAAGGAACCGACGCTGGAAGATGCTCGCAAACTGCTCCAGGCGGATACCTTTAATCATTCGTTGATTTCGGACGAAGACGTGGCCTTACGCCACAGGAGCATGATCGGCCGCAATTTCAAAGCGCATCAGGATCGGCAGAATCAGGAGGCATCGGCGGGCGGCGGCGCTGCACAGGCGAAACCGCTCTGGCAAAGGCTCACCGAGTTGAAGATGCCGCTATTGATGATCTTCGGCCGTGAGGACCGCGCCCATGCCGGCGAGCGCGCTGAATTGCTCAAGAACACGCACCCGGAACTCAACGTTCACATTATGAATGGCTGCAAGCACATGGTGCATTGGGATGCTTTCGATGATTTGATGCGTTTAGGCCTGCCGTTTTTGAAAAGCTAACGACGCTTTCTTTAAGCAAGGCGTGGATTTGACCAGACTGAGTGCCGGCTATGTATCGCTCGCAGGTGCGCAATTTTTGCGCGGCATAAGTCCCGCCGGTCAGATCGCAAGAAGTTATTCCTGGCCATTCGTCGCCTCGTTCCAATAACTCGCGTCATAAAACCGTTCCGGTGGCGCGTAGGGCGGTGGGTAAACGCCCATTTCTTTGCGCAGTTCAATGACGGTGTGTAGCGCAGCCGGATTGACTCGCGCCCTGGGCACGACTTTCCGATAAGCGTCCGCCGCGGCCGCGGGCGAGAGCTTTTCCTCGCGCACGATCAGATCGATCGTCTGATCGCGGTTTTCAGATCTTAGCAGCCAGTCTGTTGCGGCTGACCACGCACGAATAAAACGCACCACGATCGGGCGATGCTCCTCGAGCCATCGGCGCAATCCCCAACCGCACGTGAGCGGCCATCCGGGGACATACGTGTCCGCATTAGCGAGCAAAACTCCTCCCGCCGCAATTGCCTTGTCCGAAGCCGGAGGAGTCAGCATGGCGGCGGCGACACGGCGCTCGAGAAACGCCCCGAGTCGCACGGGCGAGCTGCCGATAATTTCGATTCGATATTCGCTCTCGTCGATTCCGTGCGTGCGGAGAATTTTTTTTCGAATCAGATCGAGGTTGGAATCGCCGGGATCACCTGCCAGAAGCTGTCCGCGCAATTGCTCAATCGAGCGCACTCCCGGCTGGCCGATCAGGTACGCGCTCAATCCTTCTTCCGCCTGCATAAACAACACGTAGTCGACGCCGTCCGTGATGGTTCGCGCGATCATGGTGTCGGCGCTGCTCAGGGTAAAATCCCAGCGTCCCTCCGCCATGCCGCGATTGTGATCGGGCGCGAAGGTCGTCCGATGAAAATTGACTTGAAGATCTTGTTTCGCGAAGAAACCCTTGTAGTCCGCCACTACGTGCGGCGTTCTGCGCTGATAGCCGGTGACATTCAGTACGTCCATAGACATTCTCCTGCCCTATTTCTATCTTCAGCCACTCACCTCCTCAAGAGCATAGCATTGGCTTCGTTCATCAATACAGCTACAAAATAGAGAGACAAATTGACCGGAGTCAATTCTATGAAGCTCGAAAATAAAGTGGCGTTGATTACCGGCGCCAGCAGAGGCATCGGCAAAGCGGTCGCGAGCGCTTTTGCGCGCGAAGGAGCGAGACTGGCGCTTTGCGCTCGGAGCGCAGACGAACTTCAGCAAACGCTAGCTGAGCTTCGCGGCATGCGAGCCGAAGCAAAGGGCTGGACGTGCGATGTCACCATCGAAGCATCGGTTGAGGAATTCGTGCGCGGAGCGAAAACGATCTTCGGCCGGATCGATGTGCTGGTCAACAATGCCGGTGTCATGACGCGGCCGGCGCCGATGGTCGAGCTGGAGGTTAGAAAGTGGGACTACACAATCGCCGTGAACCTCCGCGGCCCATTCCTGGTGACGCAAGCCGTTTTGCCATTCATGCTCAAACAGAAAAGCGGCTCGATCATCAACGTCTCATCGACGCTTGGCCGCGGCGCGTATCCGAACTTTGTCGCCTACGCGACCTCGAAATGGGGCTTGGAAGGATTTACACAGACTCTCGCCGCAGAGCTGGCTTCGGCTCGCATCCGAGTGAATTCCGTCGACCCCGGCTATGTTGCTACCAAGCTTACGGGTTATCGCGGCAGCAAGCCCGAATCCGTTACTGACGTGTTTGTCTACTTGGCCTCGGATGAGTCAAATGCGGTGACGGGAAAAATGTTAAGCTCGTCAAGCTGGAAATCACACGGCAACTGAAAACGCCAACTGTGATCATGCGCGATGCGTCGTTACAGCCCGAGCAATTCGACAAGCTTCGCCTGATCGAAGCCGACCACGGATTGCCCGTCGATAATCGTTACCGGCGTGCTCTGAAAACCCTGATCGAGCAACTCTTTCAGCGCCGTTTTGTCGGCGCGAACATTTTTCTCCACGAACTGAACGCCCTTTTGAGATAGAAACTCCACCTCTTTGTGACACGGCCCTCAGCCGGGCTGAGTGTAAACAACGACTGATTTCGCCATCGGTCCTCCTCGGATCTTGTAATTTATAACAGTTTATTGAGAAAAAGTCGCCTAGCGAGCCCAGGGCTAAACTCGCCGCGTCATTGCTTAGATCGCGAGCCCACAAAATCGTCAAACTTTTCGTGCTTTACATGCGTAATAGACAATTCTTGGCGGGAGCTCTGCAATTTTACCCAAAGTTCCACCCGCAGGGCACGGTTCAACAGCAAACAAAAACCATGCTAGTGTACAAACAGATGTTGCCGCAGCGCGTTTCGCCCAAATTCCGTTCAATCTTTCTAGCGTTTCTCGTCAGCTTCACGCCTCTCTTCACGTTTTCCGGCTGGAGCTTTCAGGATGCGCACCAATCCATAGAAATCACCGAGGAACTTCGACGCGACGTACAGTTTTTAACTTCTCCTGAGCTCATGGGCCGGGGTGTCGATACGCCCGGGATAAAACTGGCGCGAGATTATCTCGCCGCCGAATTCGCACGCGCTGGACTGCGGCCCGGCGGTGATGATGGCACTTTTTTCCAGCCGTTCGATGTCGTGGTCGGTGTCACCGTGAGCGAGCCGAGCAGTCTCACATTGAATCAGAGCGTGCCACTGGAACTCACCAAGGACTGGATTCCGCTCGGGCTCTCAAAATCCGACAATGTTCAGGGCGAACTGGTTTTTGCCGGCTATGGCATCACCGCCAAAGAGACTGGCTATGATGACTACGCCGGTATTAACGTCAAAGGCAAAATTGTTCTAATCCTGCGTTACGAGCCGCCGCCGAACGACGAGAAGAGTCCTTTTAAAACACCGCCCGAATATTCGGTGCACGCGGCCCTCCGCACCAAGGCAAACAATGCTCGCGATCACGGCGCGGTCGGTATGATTCTGGTCGACTTGAATCATGAGAATCAGGACCAGCCGGAGTTGCTGTCGACCAGAAATAGCTTGTGGCGCGGCGGCAATAGTCTCGTCGCCGCACAGGTCAGGCGGGGAGTTTTGGAAGAGTGGTTGATTCCGCGCGGCGTCTCTCTTAACGGCCTCAAAGAAAAAATCGATCGCACCGGCAAGCCCGGCTCTATGGCGATTCCTGGGGCGCCTGTCAGGTTGCAGGTGACTCTCAAGGAAGATCATGAACGCGCGGAAAATGTAGTCGGCATCCTGCCCGGCGCAGATCCCAGTCTTAAAGATCAACGCGTGGTCATCGGCGCTCATTACGATCATCTTGGCTTCGGACACTTCGGAGCACTCGACCGCCAAGCGGAAGGCAAAATCCATCCTGGCGCCGACGACAACGGATCAGGAACGGCCGTGCTCATGGAGATCGCGCGTCGAATTGGGAAATTGCCGGTGAAACCTGGCCGCACGATGGTTTTCGCCGCCTTCTCGGGGGAAGAGCTCGGTCTCTATGGCTCACGCCATTTCATAGAGCACAGCGACTCGACTTCCGCGATCAAAACCATGATCAACCTGGATATGGTAGGCCGTTTACGGGAGAATCGGGTCACGGTGTTTGGCGCCCGGTCCGGCGAAAACCTGAGCGCTCTGGTAACCCGCAGCGCACGCGGGCTCGGGCTGGAGGTCACTGAGTCCAACGACGTTGGTCGGAGCGATCACATGTCGTTCTACAGCAAGAAAATTCCCGTGCTTCATTTCTTCACCGGTACCCATGGAGACTATCATCGCGCCACTGATACGTGGGAGAAGTTGAATTTCGATGGAATGGCGAGGATCTGCGATCTCGTTCTGGTGACCGCGCTCGAGATCGCCAATAGCAAAGAACCCATCCACTTTGTAAGTTTGCCTTCGCGCTCTCCCGCAAGGATCGGCAGCACGCGCGGAGTTGGCGTTTATCTCGGCACGATTCCGGATTACGGCGCGGTTGCCAGTGGCGTTCGACTCGCGGGCGTCTCCAGCGGCAGTCCGGCGGCCCAGGCTGGACTGCGTGAAGGCGATGTCATTGTCCGCGTTGACGACAAGGACATTCAAAATATCGAAGATCTTACCGATGCTCTGCAGGCGCATAAGTCGGGTGACCAAGTGAATGTCGTGGTTCGACGTGCCGGCGCGACGATCACGTTACGCGCCACGTTGAGCGGCCGTGGTTAAACGCCGCGTTCACGATGCAAATCCGTGTTTAACTCCGCGAAAATTCAAAAATTGCTCGCAGGCGGCGGTATTCTTATGCTAATATGCGCTCAAGTGGTGCCGGCAAGGAGGTCAGCTGTCGATGATCAAGTTGTATACGTTTCCGCCCTCGACGAACTCGCGCAAGGTGCGCATAGCGCTCCTGGAGAAGGGGTTGGAGTTCGAACGCATCAATATCGATCTCACTAAGCGGGAACAGAAAAATCCTGAGTACCTGAAGATTCATCCGTTTGGTCAGGTGCCTGCGCTGGATGACGAAGGCTTTATCATTTACGACTCGACGGTTATCAACGAGTATCTGGAGGACGAGTACCCTTATCCGGCGCTGATGCCGAAAGATTCGGAAGGCCGCGCGCGAGCGCGCCTGTTAGAGGATTTTCGTGATAGCCGCTTCAATCCCTACTTTGTTCATTTGATGCAGGAAATACGCAAGCCCGAAGGCGAGCGCGATAGCCAGCGCATCGATAGCGCGAGAGGGGAGATCATCAGGGCGTTTGATCGGATCGAAAAGGAGCTAGACGGCAACGAATACTTGGTGGGCTCCTTCAGCCTCGCCGATATCGCCTTCATGTCAAATATTGAATTGTTGGACCGGTTTGTGATTCCCATCGATCCCGCCACGTACAAGCGTAGCGTCGAGTGGATCGCGCGCTTGAAAGCCAGGCCGAGCTTCGCGGCGTCGGCTACCTAAATCCGCGTGAATGACCAGGAGTCTCATATTCGCCTGGCTCGTTCACCTCTATACCGCACTCGGCGTCTTCGTCGGTTTCGTTAGCCTTCTCGCCATTGATCAGGGATCTTTCCGCGAGACCTTTTTTTTGATGGGTATCGCGGTCCTGATCGATGCCACGGACGGCACGCTAGCCCGCTTGGCGCGGGTAAAAGAAGTTCTTCCCTGGTTCGACGGTAATTTGTTGGATGAGCTCGTCGATTATTTCAATTACGTTACCGTGCCGTGTTTTTTTGCTTTTCGCGCAAACCTTCTGCCCGCCCCCGACGCGTTATGGCTCGCCATGCTCCCTTTGCTGGCGAGCGCCTACGGTTTCTGCCAAATGAACGCTAAGACCGCAGATAATTTTTTCCTCGGCTTTCCTTCCTACTGGAACATCGTGGTTTTTTATCTTTACGTGCTGGAGACGCCAAAATGGATCAATGCTTTCGTCATCCTAGGCCTATGTGTTTTAGTTTTCGTTCCGATCAAATATATTTATCCCAGTCGCAGCCCGCGATTTCGTTTTCAGACCAATTTTTTTGGCGCGCTCTGGGGGCTAGCGATCTTTTATATCGTTTATCGCTTGCCCGAGGCATCGACGAGAGTGGCAATGATTTCACTGCTGTTTCCGGCCTACTATGCCGCGCTGTCACTATGGCTTGAGTTTCGTCGGTTATTGGCAGACGCGCCGAAGGGTCCGAATGCTTAAATCTCGACGGCGGCTAAACTTGCTCGCAGGCATGGAGTCGCTGCTGATTATCGGAGCGCTTTTCTGGCCATCGGACCTTACCGTGGCTCAACCGCGTTCGCCGGCAACGTCTCCGAAGTACGTTTTCCTGTTTCTCGCGGATGGCGGCGGTATGGCGCATCTGGAAATCGCCCGTCAATACCGTCGGCAGATTCTGAACGAAGATTTTACGATCGTCGATAAGATCATGAAGGAAGGCAGCGTTGGCGTGATGACGACTCACGCTGCCGATTCGCTATCGACGGATTCCGCCGCAGCGGCAACCGCTCTTGCCGGAGGTTGCAAAGCCAATCTCGGCGCTCTTGGCGTCTGCGCCGACGGCACCATCGCTGTCAGCGCGATGGAACTGGCGAGCCGGCGCGGCATGCGCCTGGCTCTGATTACGAATTCCACGGTTTATGATGCCAGCCCCGCCGCTTTTCTCTGTCACGTGCCCAACCGCCGCGATTTTGCCGCGATTGTCAGCCGTTATCTGGATCTGGCACCGGATGTTTTGATGGGCGGCGGCAAGGAACAATTTTTAGCCAAGAGCCAAAACCGCAGTCTTGGCGCTGATGAAGGCGATGCGCTCGGCGCTTTCCTGAAAAAGAATTATCGGCTGGTCGAAAACAAGACCGAGCTTGAGCACGCAAACTCCGGGAAGCTTCTCGGGCTGTTTGCGGCAAAAGAGATGAGCTTTGAAATAGACCGCGATAAAGCCCGCGAACCTTCCGTTTACGACATGACTCGCGCCGCGATTAAACTGCTCCACGATAGCAATTCGCGCGGGTTTTTTGCGTTCATCGAGTCCGAAAACATCGACACGGCGGCCCACCTTTCCGATATTACATCCGTGATTCATGACTACCGTGAGTTCGATCGGGCCGTTGCATTGGCGTACGACTTCTATCGGAAATATCCCCGGGAGACTTTGATTCTCGTCACTTCGGACCACGAGACCGGGGGTTTGGGATTTACCTTGGCGCTCAAAGATTTGAGCAGCACAGCGGGCAGTAATCAGGTCGCGGGAACCGTTGCAGATTTCAAAAAATTGCAGTCCATCGACATTTCGCTGCAAAAGGCGGCGCAGATTCTCGGGCCTCAGCCGAAGGGCGAGGCCATAGAAAAAAT
>JBIOXP010000384.1:0-2638 GCA_044869705.1 Binatia bacterium
ACGGGGTCGTCATCTGGTTTTGGACTAGCGCTCAACGCTGTACGGCCACGCGGAACTTTGGTGCTCAAGAGCACCATTGCCGGGATGCAGCAAGTCTCGCTTGCGCCGCTGGTGATCAACGAAATCACTGTGATCGGGTCGCGTTGCGGGCCGTTTCCCGAAGCGCTCGCTGCGTTGTCGGCGAAACAAATTGCCGTAACACCGTTGATCGAGAAGATCTACCCGCTGGCCGACAGTCTAGCGGCGGTTGCGGAAGCGCGTAGAGCCGGAGTCAGAAAGATTCTTTTACAGCCTTAGCATCCCCACTCGACCAAGTTCCGCTCGACACGGCGGGTGGTCTCTCAAGACGGCACTCCCCGTTGAATTGGAATTGTCGCGGTCCTAGCATGATTGCATATGTTCAAGTCCAGAGCGATCTGCTTTGTTCTCATGCTTTCTTTGGCTGGTTGCGCCTCATGGCAAACCAGCGGGCAAGTTCAGTCGGGGCGTCGCGCGCTGCTCGTCAACGACCCCGAAGCGGCATTGCCGTATTTTCTCGAAGCGGCCAAACGCGATCCTAACTACGTTTACATTTCTGAAAATTTTCGCGAGGGAATTTGGACGTATGTCGGGCGCACGCAATATGCGATGAGACGATATCAAGATGCACGACAGTCCCTGGAGCATGCACTAGCGAATGATCGAGATGACCATATGGCGCGGCTTTACTACGGTCTAACGCTTGTCCGTCTTGGCGATAGCGCGCTCGGTGTCAAGGAAATCAAGAGCGCCATGCAGGGAATTCACGATTGGCTCGAATACATGGAGCGTACCCGCCCATTTCAAGCATTTTGGGATCCTCTACGTCAAATCCGCAAAACCATTGAAAATGATCTTGACGAAAAGCCCGGCAGAGACTTGCCTCGCGAGAACCTGATTGCTGATGCGGAGTGGCTCGGAAACGAAATGGAAAACGAGATCGAACGGGTGCGCCGGGATGAGCGGCGACAATACGAGCGTGATTTCGAACACCGTCGCGGACCCTCGATCGGAGTGGGCATCGGTTTTTGATACTCGGGTAGCAAATTTGTACCACCGCTCGCCGAGCGATGCTCTTTGCATTCCCTCGGTGACTGAAATTCCCTGCCTGAGCTATCGCTCTTCTCAGTCACTATTCTCTTCTTATTGTTGCTCGGAACACTCTGTTGAGCATCACTTAAGATGTATCAGCGGAATAGAAGTAAGATTCTGGAACAGCCCTATCGCGCAGGGTGGCGTGTCTTGTTTAGAACCGATCTCACATCGCGGTGGGTCTCCATCGTTCGCGCTTTCTGGCACCAGCTTTGCTGCTTGGAGTCGCGGCTTTCACGCACATAGTTGCTGGCCAATTTATCGCGTTCGCGATGAGCGAGCGAAGGAGGTTCACAATGGCGATTTGGAATCAACCGACACCGGAAGAGACGAACGAAAAGCGTACTGAAAGGCCGCCGGTCATACCGACGACGCCCCCGCAGAGCGCACCGGTGATACCGACGCCCTCCCCGCAGAGCGCGCCGGTCATCCCCGCACGGCCGAGCATAGCGAGCGCTCGAGAGGAAACCGTATTCGGCTCGGGAGTCACCATTGAAGGCAAAATCGAAGGCGACGCGAATGTTCGGATTGCTGGAAAATTCAAAGGAGATATTCAGATCAAGGGTGATCTGACAATAGATAAAGGCGCCCACCTAGGTGCGAAGATCCATGCCGCCAATGTGACGATCGGCGGGGAGCTGGAAGGCAATGTTACCTCCACGGGTCAGGTGAAGCTGTTAGAATCGGGTCAGCTGATGGGTGATCTCAAGGCAAATACGTTGACGGTTGCGGCGGGCTCGCGAATGCGCGGCCACGTCGAGTTCGGCTGGAGCGCGAGTGAAGCGGCAAAATTTATCAACGGCCGCTCGCATGATGACAAAAAGATCGAAAAGAATGGGAATGCTGGATGAGACTCGCTCGGATTTCAGCCGGCGATGCTCGCAGCTGCCCGCACTGCAAAGCCAGCATTCTTCAGAGTTCCAGTTCTTGTCCGATCTGCCGGCACGTATTGAAATTTAGTTCGTCCGAATCGCGATCAGTAACACCGCGCCCGACCACGTGCCCGCTTTTGGTGGAGGGCACACTCGCCCATCCCGAGCCGGGAGAGCCTTTGGAATATCAAGTTTTGATGGAGGTCCGAGACGAAGCGGGCAAAGTGCTTTCGCGCCAGTGCGTCGGTGTCGGAGCGTTGCGCGAAGGCGAACGGCGGCTGCTTTCTCTCCAAGTCGAAATGTCTCCAGCTCCGGCATCCGACTGAACGTACGATCCACTAAAAAAAATTTCGAGTACGCGCGATTTCTTCGCCCGCGCGTACTCGGCCATTAATCCCACACTAAACTAACGAGTTATCCGACCGCCGCGAGGATCGGGCGTAAGGCTGCGGCAATGCCTTGGGCAATTCGATGCATTCCGGCGTCGTTCGGATGGACGTTGTCGGTGACGAGCAGAAAGAGCGGATCATCGACCAAGGTGAGGCCATCAAGGAAATAAAGATTCGAATCTGATTCTTGCCGTCGGCGTACGACATTGGCAATGCCGTCACGGTACAGATTCGGTCTTTCGCCATTTTGATTGCCGCCCTTTTTCA
>JBIOXP010000385.1:0-3581 GCA_044869705.1 Binatia bacterium
CCAAATCGATATGGTCGAGCGTTTCTCCCGTCTCTGGGTCGTGTGGAGGTGGCGGCCATCCGTTGCCACGCGCCGGCCTCCTATCTTCACTGAAGTCAGGGATTCGCCGAAGCTTGAGCCTCCCGGCGCGAAGCCCGGATGCGATCGTGTCGAGCGTGGCCTTGTGGCCTTCGTCCCTGACGTGACCACATGTTTGCGCCGCTGTGTAGAGCTCGCTCGCAATGCTGCTTTCATCGAGTAGGCCATGCGGAACGAGAGTTCCGAGCGCAAATGCCGCTGCGTTAAGCTGGTCGTTGCGACTTCCCTTTGGGGACCGAGCAACTTTGCTGGTCTCGGCTGCTAGGGCCTCTTCGACGTACTTGCGTTCACGTTCATTCCCTTTGATGGTGTCGGCGGCCGGGCGACGTGGCGGGTCCGCGGCCGGCACTGGCTCCTTCGCCTTGACGATGGTGCCATATTTCGCCAGTACGATGCTCGCGGCCGCGAGGAACGCGTCGATCTGCTCTTCCTTGACTTGCGTCAACGATGCGAGCGGAACGTCGAGCGGGTTGCCGTTCAACCACCTGTATGGCTCGCCAGTATCCGGGTGAATCGCGAAGGTGACGAAGTGCTGGCCCGCGCCAAGGATCTCGATTTTTTGGGCCTTCAGGCCCCCATCGGGGCCCTCATATCCGTTGATAACGAAGGTATCTGAGAACTTCTTCCTGAACGAAGCTGCCGCGCGGTAGGCGAGCAAGATCTTCGGTGCCTGCCCCACTCTGAGGAGCCCATGCCCGAGCATCACTTCCGTCAGGCTATGCAGCTTGTCTGCGGCCTCGGGATGGAGAACGTCGATGTCAACGCCGACGAGAGCCGCCATTTCGCTGTTGCCGATATCGGTGAGTTGACCGCAGAGAAGGCCAACGCCGAGATTGCCGTATTGCTTAATCGCGTTTGACGATGCTCTGAACTTTGGCCAACCCTTAATGGGTGGCACCTTCTTCCCTCGCGCTACTGGAATTGGCAGATAGCCATTAGCTTCAACCGTTACGGCACTATCACCGAACGTTGGTGTTCCAACGATAGTGTCTGCCATGATGTATACGCCGTCCATCATCGGTTCTCCCAGGTCGAGAAAACCGCTTGGTCAACGCGCTTCTTAAGCGCATCGTTCAGCTTAATGGCGTCCGCGTTCTGGAATAGATTGATTGCGGTAATTTCGATGGCTGAGCCAATGCGCGAAACACCATCACAAATGGGGGATTGATCGGAATCACTTGGTCTGTCATTTTGACGGTGAGAGAGATAATCAATCCCAGTTTTCGGCTCGGAGGGCCGCTGGCACGGCCCCCGAGTACCTTTTATGTCTGGTGGATCGCCTCGCGCTGCAGCGAGTTGGGCAGTATTTTTCTTATCTCCACCGTCAAAATCGCACATAATGTAATCACCCTTGTCGTAGGTGGTTGCAGCATTTCTGGTAGTCCCCGCAGCGAATTCTCTTTTAAGGCGCGCGTGCTCTAACCGGCGGCTCGCCTTTTTTCTTTGCGATTCACGCGCATTCGGCCGATTGCTGGTTCTCTCGCAGAGCCGCCTCAATGTGACGCACGATGAACTTATTCAAACTCGTGCGCTCCCGCCATGCTGCCTCCTTTGCCTTGCGATGCACGTCCTTCGGCAGCCGGACATTAAAGAGCTGGTCGCCCTTCTCGGCCCTCTTGTCTGACATTCCGAAACTCTCCGTTGTGGGATGGCGATACTAATAATACCATAACTCGCCACGGTCGCAACATGATCCGAGCGCGTCGGCGAGGCGCCACCACATTTATCTTCGGCCGGGTATTCGATCGCCTGCCAAGTGCGTGCCGGGGTGCCGGAAGCTTTGGTCATCGCGCTCGCAGCTTCTCTTAGCGGGCGAGTAGGTACGTCTCGATTTCATCGAGGAACGCGTCGAAGTCCATTCCCGCCATGACCGTATTGTGATCATCCGAAAAGCCGGTAGGCCCCGCGATTGTTTCATGTGTCGGACTTCGAAGCTCGTCAGCCGTATCAGCTTCTACTGTTCGGCGAAAAGAGCAGCCTCAAGGATGTGCTGGAGCCGATAGCCAACCGATACGGCGCAAGCTTGGCGTCGCCGACAGGTAAAAGCCAGCGGAATGAGGGTCGCCGACATCGCTCGTCACGCGGCGGTACCTCGGTCTCGTGGAAGCCGTCGAATGGCCCCGGATAGCCGATTAGCGCCCGACGCTTGGCCTCGAATACCTCCAGATCGTCTGCTTCTTGAGCTCGGGGTGGGTGGTCGTCTTGGCATCGGCGCTCGTGTGGGTAGGCGACCACCAGCCGGGCGGCACGAAGCAAGTGATCGGTTCTGTAGGGTCGAGTCCGAATAGTCGTTCGTAGGTTGGGGGGTGTTCGCTGTACTGTTTCGTAAGTTGAAAGGGTTTGTGGTCGTTCAGATTCTTTTATTTCAAAACTATTCAAGTTCGGGAATGAGAAGGTCTTGTAATAGCTTAGAGATTTTGCCGAATCGTGAGTAATCGGGGAATACTTCGTGAGTGCCTGGGGGGATGTACGTGAGGATTCGGGTGATTGAGCGTGAGGATTCGGGGAGCCCTTCGTGAGGGATTTGGGAGCGCCCCTGTGGATAACTGCCAACTGTGAGTTTTTGGGTGCGGGCTCACGGAAGCCTCGGAAAATTCGGCGCCGGGCCGGTCCAAATGTGAGGAAGTGGGGAGGCTCAGAACGCGACGGTTTCGACGGTGTTGCGGATGCGGGCGGAGCGGCCGACACTGCACCGCTCCATCTCCTTGAACACCTCGCGTTTTTCCTCCGGCGTCTTCTCATGCCATATGAGCATGAGCTGTTCGACACGCTTGCCCTTCTTGATCATGCCGATGGTCACATGATGCTCGGAGAGGGCGTTCACCTCGCGCAAGGCGGGCTGCAGGGCGTACTTGTTAAGGTCAGGAAACCGCGTCAGCTTTTCCTTGGGAACGCCTAAAAGCGCCCGTATTTCATCGACAGTGAAATTATCGGCCTGTTTGAACTTCAGACCTACGCGCTTCTGAACAATCTCGTATAGAGCAAGAGCATACTTGGACTTGAAGCAATACATAATCTGCGTTTTCAGGCGTCCGAAAACTTCGCTCTCTTTCACGATTTCAATGAGCTGCTTGGGAAACGTGTAATAGAGGCGTCCTCTTTCGTCCTCCTGTTCGACGTTGCCGCCAAGGAGCTGGACTCGCTTGATTGCGACTTTGCCGTCCCGGATGATCTTAACCTCGGCAATAGCGCTCATCAGGCGGCGGATCGAGTCCTCTATGCGCTCGTTGCCATTGTGCGTGCCGCGAAGGTCAGACTTATCGATCACGTGCTCGACCGGCTCCGTGATCCGGTCCCAGGCATTGGCAATCAGAAGGTTATAGATGCGCCGGTCAGTCAGCGTGAGCGGTGAAATTTCTTTGATATCAATCAACTCACCGGGCTTGACCATTTCCCCCGGCATGCTGCGGTCCAGGGGAAAGCCTATCACCCGGCGGTCTACGGTCTTATAGCGTCTGGGTTCGTTGTCGGTCATGCGGGGCGAATGATGTAGTCGTTTTTAA
>JBIOXP010000386.1:0-10902 GCA_044869705.1 Binatia bacterium
ATGATGAGCCAAGCGATCGCAAAATACCGGCAGATCGATTACGCGTTCTGCGGCGCCGGAGTGATGGATCGCATACCGGTGATCGAGATGCCGGAACAAGTGTGGGATCGCTTGATGCGAATCAATCTGAAGGGCGTTTTTCTCTGCGCGTAGGCAGCGGCAAAACACATGATTCCGCGCAAGGAAGGGCGAATTTTAAGCATCGCTTCCGGCCGCGGTGTTGCGGGGGCTCCCCGATCGGCTCATTATGCCGCATCCAAGGCCGGCGTTATCGCGTTTACGAAATCGTTGGCCGTCGAATTGGCTCCCGACAACATCACGGTTAATTGCGTTTGTCCCGGAGCGACGGATACGCCGATGTCGAGGATTGGGTTTAGTCCCGATCAGTTCAAGAAACGCGAAGAGATCCCGCCCTTGATGGACGGCCTCACTCATAAATTCGAAATCGTCGGCTTGGTGCGCTACCTGCTTTCCGACGCGACGAAATTCGTCACCGGTCAGACTTTCTTTTTGCGCACACCGAAATAAATCGTGCTGCGTGATCTCCGAATGCCGTGCATCCCTCGATACGGGCTTCGCCCTACTCGGGAAGTCGGACTGTTGAACCCAACAGCTCCTGCCCGTTCGCGGTGTATTGAAACTTCGCTCCTGTCGCACCCAAGTACAAGAACCTGTTTCGCCGAGTAGCGACCGTCCGGGAAGGATATCGAGGCATACAAAACCTGGACGAGCTTATGCCTGACGTGCAGTGGTAAGATGCGGACCCTGTCCTGAGGAAGCGGAAGGCTCAGCCCCTCTACAATAGAAGCTGTATCAGTTGATCAGGCCCGTGGTGCTATCGAACGTGAAACTTGGCTGGGTGCCGTTCGGCGTTGCCGCGTTCAGGGTGAAGCTCGATGGCGAGCTCACATTGATGGTCAAGGTTACGCCATTGGTATTCCTGTAGCCGACCAAGCGTAGCGCATTGACCGATACCGGATAATCGAGAAACTCACCGTAGTAGCTTTCCATTGCGAGCGCCGCATTTTTGAGATCGGAACGCATTGCCGCATCGGTTGCCCGGCTACGATAAAGCGAGAACTGCTGAATCGCGATCGCCATCAGAATGCCCAAAACCGCGACGACGACGATAAGTTCGAGCAGAGTAAAGCCTTGCTCGCTTTGAACTGTTTTTGCGTGTGTAGTAGCCATCGATAAGAAGCTAACCCTGTTTTATACCAAAAAATCGACAAAATGGCGAGAAAAAATCCAAAATAAGGGGATGGAGGCCCTTGGCCCGGCTGGTTCAGAGTGATCAAACGGCCGCCCGTTTAGCCTATGTAGCGAACATGGGCATGCGCGGTTCCGCCCCGCGGCGCCCGCACTCGGATAAGAAGATTTTGTGGATCTCCGGGTGCTGATCCTCGTATTCGATTTGAGCGCCGCCCTTTTTTACATCTTCTCCCGTATCCTTGAGGTCTTCCACATTGAATTTGAATCCCCAGGGCTTGAGAGCGAGATACCGTGCGGGTTCAGGTCCGGGGTTGAAATGCTGATGCCACCACTGCATGGGCGGCACAAACATGCTCATACGGCCCCATTCGACGCGGCGCTTATTATCATATTCGCCTTCGGGCCAAAGGTAAGAATATCCCGCGCCAGTCAACATGACGATGTGAGCGCCGGCCCCGTGGCGATGGGCTTTTTTGTACTTACCGACAGGAAATTCCGAGAGGTGAGCGCTCATGGTATTGTCGACGAACTCGAAGAGCGTGGTGCGATTGTCGCCGCCCCGCTCCTTGTAATCTTTGGGTTGAAAGCCCCACAGATCCGCGATGAAATTTGACTCCCAGACGCGCCCTCTTTTCACTTCGGGGATGTAGCGGCCGCCTTTACCCCATTCGTCGGCGCCACCGCTGTAACGATCGGAAAAACTGAACTCGTTATTGAAGATATAGTCGAGATTGCGATAGCGATTGACGATCACCGGCGCGTCCGTTAACGAGATCATCCGCACGGGTGCATTGCCCTGAGCATTGAAATGCTGGTGCCAGCTATTGAGCGGTGTCGAAAAAAGACTGCCCTTCTGCCATTCGAGGGTATGCTTTTTGCCGCCTTCGTTCCAGATCGTCGTCGCGCCTTGGCCTTCAAGAACGAAGATCGCTTTTTCGTACATATGGCGTATCGGCTTGAGCTGACCGCCCGGAGCGATTTCCTCGATCAGCGTATCGCAAGTCCCGCCCGAACCATCCATGTTGACGAACGCGGCTTTGCCGCCGGTGCGAGCCCAGTCGCCGAGCTTTAATTCGAGCAAATCGGGAATGATGAAGTCCTTATAGACCGGTATCCCTTCCCACTCCTGGTAGATTTCGTAGGGGCTCTTCGGCGAAAAAGCCGCCGCTTCATTCAGATTCAGGTTCCTCGTCATGATCTGGTTCTCCTCCCGTCCATCATCGATTCGGTATACTGCTATCCTGAGGCCATGCCGAATGATTTCGCTTCGTATTGCCCATTAACGCGAGATGCTTCGCCCATTGAGTCTGAGATTTCGACATGCTCTTGCCGTCCTGGTATTGGTCACGAGCGCGGGGCAATATCACTTGATCTGTTCCATGTAATAACCGAGCGCGCCCCGGTATGCGCGATCGATGGCCATCGATTCACGCGCGCCCTTCAGAACCAACTCGCAGTCTTCCGGGGCCTTTACGTACCGTTCGAACATCTCTGAAATATTTTCCGAGTGATCGGTATCGGCTACGACGTGCACATCGAGGGAAATCATTCTTTTTAAATTGATGCCCAGTTCATTCTCAAATTTTTTGCCGACTCGGTAAGACATCCCTCCACCTTCGACAATTTTGCCATTATTGCGTCGCTCGAGCATATGCGACGCGGTGTAGGCGGAAAGCCAATGATTGTGCATCGCGATGTGATGCCATGCGAAGAAGCAGGCGCGCACCATGGACGGGACTTCGGCACGCTCGAAATCTTCCGGCTTGAGCCCAATCACTTCGCCTTGCTTGACCGACAGCGCGTAGTGATCCATGCCTGCGCGGGGATCGTTGACGAGCTCGTCACTTTCGTGCTGCCAGATAATCCGTTTCACTTCCAGCGGCGCGGCGCCTTGGACATAACCCCAGCAATCACGGCGGTTGCTCGTATAAAGTGCATTTTGCACCACGTAAAACCGGCCGCGCTCGAGGGTCAACGGCACACTGAGAAACTTCTTGAACTCGACACTCTCGAATTGATCATTGACCATTCGGTCGAGGGTTTTCAGTAAATTGCCCAGCATGTCCATTTTTTGTTTCCCTCCGCGTGCCTGCGCAAATCATCTACTTGTCGGGCAGAGCTTCGAGCATATCGGCGAGATGACCGCGGTAAACGCGATCGATCATGAGGCTCTCGGCGGCGCCCCGAAGGATCGCTTTGCGCGCGCTTTCCGTATTGGCGTGTTTCTGCGCCACCTGCATCAAAAGATGCGCGTGCTCTACATCCATGACCACGTGCTCGGCGGTGTTAATCTGTTTTTTCATCGGGATGCCGAGATCGCGCTCGAGCATTGCGCCGATGCGTCGCGACAGCGAGCCTGCTTGAATCAGTTCGCCGGAATTGCGCATTTCGAGGATCGCCGAGGCGGCGATCGCCTCGAGCCAGGAGCGCTGGGCCAAGCGAATCCAGGCGCTGAAGCAAACTTCGCCACCTTCCAAACGCGGGTTCCGTTCGAATGCCTCCGCCGTGAGACCGAAGATTTCACCTTCCTTCACCGCTAAAGTGATGTGGTCCTGCTTTCCTTCGCTCTTTCTCCCGATCAGTTCGTCCTCTTCGTGGTGCCAGATCAGTTTCTTGATCTCGAGCGGCGCGGATCCTTGCACATAACCCCAACAGTCTCGCCGGTTCTGAACATAGAAGGCCATCTGGATCGAGTAGTGTTGCGCCCGTGCTTGTGTGAACTTGCTGCTCAGCAAGCGCTTGAACGGCTTGGATTCGAACTGTTCGTTGCACATGCGAACGAGTTCCGTCCACATCGCAGTTATTCCATCTGCCGGTGTCACGTAAGCGTCTCCAAGCTGCGCCGGCGCAGCCAGGTGCGAACCCGCGAAGCGCGGGCTTTGTCATTTCGACGGAAAAAAGAAATTTTTCTTGAGCGATTCTTACGCAACTCGCCGGCAAGCGGAGAAAGATTTCTCGCTTTGCTCGAAATGACAAAGTTGGGTCGCATCGACGATCCAACAGCGCGTTTAGTCCACCTGTTTTCTTCAACCGTGTTCATCATGCAAACTGTTTCCTAACATATGCAATTTTGCGCCATCCAACAAACGATCGCATGCGCAGACTCGATGAACGTCACTATGGAAATTGAAGCCGCCTAAACCCCGAACGCGAGGCTCTTGATCACCACCGGTACGAAGCCCTCGCTTTCCACGACTTCGCCGATATCGATAAAGTCGAGCTCGGATAAACTGACCTCATCGATACACGGCATGTTCCATTTGCCCGAAAGCATGCCACCGACAACCTGTCCAATATTATGAACGAACACCAAAGCGATCGGGCGATCATCACGCGGCAAATTCTCGAGCGCGCGATCGATTCCCCGCGCCATTTCTTGCACAGCGCCGTAACCGGTAAAGGGGGGCGTCGAAAATGCTAGCACAAATGGACCGCCGCGCACCTCCGGGTCGCGCTCGCCGAGCGTCCTGGCGACCACCGCGGCAGTCTTGTCAAGCACCGGTGCTTGCCAATCGATTTCCGCGACAAAGACCCGCAGATTGCGCGCGGGAAGAGTCATGCTTTGCGGAACAAAGATCGTTTCCCCGCTCAATTGCACGGTGTACTGAGAAGCGCCGATCACAGTGGCCCGAATACCCTCGCCCGCATCCAATATCCGGAAGCTGCGCCTCTCCGCTTCCCGGCGAATCGCCCGCCCTAGCTCAGGGCCTAAATCGCCGAACGCCTGAGCTTCGCGAGCATAAATGTATTCAGAGACGCCGCCGGAAAAAAGCACGCCATCGATGGTCGGCAATTCCCCGAGCGCCGCTGTAATGAAAAATTCCTTCGATGGGGCAGCGCCGGTCGTCAGCGCATCAAACAGCACTCGCGCCATTCGATCGGCGAGCCGCGTCTTTAAGTCATGGGTAATATTCTCCCCCACATCCAGGTTCTGTCCCAGATCGGAAAGAAATCGCCGGCCCGCCTTTTCCAAGCGGATAATTGTATTTGTCGCATCATGAGCGATCAGGCGCGCACCAACGTTTAGCGCCGTAGTAGCGCGAATCTTGCCGTTTACGATCAAACTGATTTTGCTCGTGCCGCCGCCAACATCGATATTCAACAAACTTATACCCTGATCTCGGCTGTGCAACACCGCGCCGGAACCATGCGCCGCCATGATCGTTTCCAGAGTCGGCCCGGCGGTGGCGCATACGAATCGGCCCGTTTGATCGGAAAATAGCTCGACGATTTTTTGGGCGTTTTCTCGACGGGCCGCTTCTCCGGTAATGATAACAGCTCCGGTGTCGATCTCTTCGCGGTTCAAACCGGCCGCTTGGAAGGTCTCGTCCACGAGCTCTCCGAGCGGCTCCGCTTCTATATTCCAGTCGCCGCTAAACGGCGTCAGCAAAATTGGCGAGCGGGCAATCACGTTGCGCTCGAGCACGATCGGTTTTCGCTGCAGCACCGAAGGGTATCCGATCAAAAGCTGCGAGAACATCAGATGGGATGTCGATGACCCGATATCGATCCCGACACTGGTGAGATGAGTGTGCGGGCCAACGGCGCCCTCGTGATCGTGTCCGTGCTCCCCAGGCCCATGATGCTCATGAGTTATGATTGCCATACCAGAGTTCGTTGATTCGGTTTCAGAACGTAAGAATTGTCTGCCCGGCTGCAGAGCACGAGTTCAAGCGGGCTCATCAACCTCAATAAACAGATCGGCAATCGTTACCTTCTTCGCGAGGAGTCCCTGCTCGTCGGCATAACGGATCAATGTATGCAGCACTTTTTCGTTGCCTTTAATACCGAATTTCCACGGGTCGGGGCCGAGGACGCTTCGCTGCTCCTCCCAAATCTGCCGATTCCAGGCAAAATTCGAGTACGTGGCATCGGCATCATCACGCAGCGCCAGGTTTTTCGCTTGCAAACAGGCGTCGAACATCGCTTGCGCGGCAGCGGGATTCTTTTCCAGATACGATGCGTGAAACGTGATTGCATGGCTGGTCGGGAATATACCGGTGCGCTGAAAAAAATCCTGCTCGACCGCTTTCGAGTCGGCGAACAGCCGGCGCCAGCCTTTCTCTTCAGGAAAATCGGGCACGATGATCGCGTCGAATTCGCCTCGAAGCATGCGCGCGGCCAGCGAGCCTTGTCCCGCCACCACGTCGATGCGAACCCCCGCCGGCAGCGATAAATCGAGCTTGGCCGGTCGTGTGCTGATCCAGTGAATCTCCTGCGGGCTGACTCCGTATTCATCGCTCAGTATTCCGCGCGCCCAGAGTCCGCAGGTATTGAGCCAGCCCGGAATTCCGACTCTCTTGCCCCTGAGCTGCCCCGGTTCTCTAAGCGGAGAGTTCTCCGGCACAAAGATGTAGGAGTGGCGAAACTTGCGGTTCGGGAATACCGGAATCGCCATGTACGGTCCGCCGCGGCTCTTGAGCGCGCAATAATTCGCTAGAGAAAATTCGCCGGTATCGAATTTCCCGGAAAGAAACTCATCATGACCCTCGCCGTCGTTTTCAAACGGCACCGCATCAAGCTCGAAGTCTTTCATTTTGACCCGGCCGTCACACAGCGGCCGCGCGCGGAGATGATAACCGGCGGCGAGCGACAATCTTGGTTTTTGGCTATCGTTCATCTCGAACTCCTTCGGAATTTTAACCGGGGACAAATCGTATCCCCGGGCTCGCTAGACTATCGCCGAAGCCAGAATGGCGGCACTTTCATTTCAATCCGCGCAGCAGGGTGAAATCAAACATTTCGGCGCTAGTGATCTGCTTCGGAATCTCCCCGCGGGCATGAGAACCGTCGAGGTATTTTTGAATTTGCTCGTCGCGCAACAGCAGCGGCTCCACCATCACTCCCATGATATCTTCATAGGATTCGTTGGCATTCGCTGCGCTGACCTTGAAATTTTTCTCGATGTACGACACCACCGCGGATCTTTCTCGCTTGATGGCAGCAATCGCATCGCGCATGGAGCGCAACATGTTCTTGACCTGTTCACTTTGGCGCTCGATCTTCTGGCGGCTGGCAACCAAACCCAGCCATGGCGCATCCTGAAGCAGTGAACGACTACGCGCAAGAATCTTGTAACCCTTTTCCGCCATGATTCCCGTGAAGGGTGGGCTCAATACAGCTGCAGTCACCGAGGCCTGTTGCAGGGCAGTCAAGCTGACTGTCGTGCTGCCGGTCTGGATAAACGTTACCTTTTTGGGATCGGCGCCGCCGTTTTCGATCATTAAGGAGCCGTATCGATGGCTTTCCGAGCCGATGCGCGACACCGCGACAGTTTTGCCTTCCAGATCCTTTACGCTGGCGACGCCGGCCGGACTGACCAAAGAAAATAACGGCGCGCGATAAAGCACCGCCAGCGCTTTTATCGGCAATCCATTCGCGATCGCCGCACCCGCCGGGCCGACGGACGGAGTGAAATCGATCTCGCCCGAAGCCAACCCGGCGAGCTGCAGATCACTGCGCATCTGAATCAACTCGACATTCAAGCCATGCTTATCGAAAATTTTCGTATCCTTGGCGTAGTAGAACGGCAGAAAAACAACGTTACGCACCGACAAAGCCATCCGCACACGTTCCTGAGCCGAAGCATCGGGAAGAGCAATCGTGCCGGCAACCAGCAGATTCAAAAGCAGGAGAACTAGCCAGTTAAGAAAGGCACTTGATTTCATATCGTTCGATCGCGGAGTTTTTTCGGATGAACCCCTACACTGCCGTGCCGATCACCTGCGCCGCTCGGCCTCCTCCATTGCCGCTCGCAACATCACGCCATGCAAGTCCACCGAAGTCATGGCGCAGTACTCGATCCCGTAGGTCGGTCGCTCCTCGGCCATACCCGTCTCCAGCAAGCGCTGCAGCGCCAAGCGATTGAAGCTTGCATGGCCCATCACTCCTTCCTCGTGTTCGGCCAAATCAGCTTCGACATGGGTTGCAAAATACGTCGCCTTGTCTCGATCGAAGCCATAATGGGCCGTCAATGCCTGATAGCACGCCGCCGACCAGTGGCCGATTTGCTCCTCGGTGGTGACGGCGCCGTACCACTCCGCCGCCGTGCCTTCGTACACGATGCCGCGCATGAAATCGATCTTGCCACGAAACTCCGAGAGCATCGGCGTGGTGAACACTTCCTCCTCCGTCAGCCCGAAGGCTTGAGCCGTCTGGAGCATGACAAGAAAATGCCCTGGCGGCTTCGGATGGATAAACTCATCGGCGATCTTCTCGCCGATCGGGCCCATTAAATCGCGATTCACTTTCAAGAATGTAATATTCCGATGGTATGTGCACGCGGTCAGCGTGTTAATCTCGATCGTGTACGCGCCCCAGTTGCGAAAAAAAGTTTGCAGAATTTTGAGCGGCAGTTTTCCGCTCATCAGTTGCTGCATGAATGGTGTTTGGTTGACTTTAGTTTCCCATCGATCGTGCACGAGCGCATAGAGTTGATCAACGATGCCTTTGGCTTCGCCGGCCGAGTATTTTCTTCCGCGTTCAATTGTCAGTGCCATGACTCACCTGAAGCTTGTCCATCTCCGAGAAGTAATTCATGCGTTCAACTCACACCGGCATGATCTGGAGCGAGCGAACCTTTCTGACTAGCGCCCGACTTGCTTGATCTTCAGCTCCCGCTGCGCCTCGCGTAGACTAGTGAAATCGCGCACCTCATCCGGCGGTTTCTTTTTCTCTGTCAAAGCATCCCATTCCCGATCTGTGATCTCGCCATCACGGCTGAGCGATCCCAGCAAGAGCTCGTAAGAGCGCTCGGCAACCTGAGGCGGCTGCTCCAAATACCGGATCATCTCCGGCACAACTTCTTTTCTGTTCTCGAAAACGAAACGATGCGCTTTCAATAGCGCGCGGACGGCTCGCTTTACAAGCTGCGGGTTCTGCTGCAACGTCCGCTGCGACACGGCCAGTCCCGATGTCGGTAGTGCAATCTGCACGTCCTGAGGACCCGCCAGCAAGCGAAACCCTTCAGCCATCAAGGTAAGATCGAACGGCGATGTGATCGAAATTGCGTCCACCAGTCCCGCGCGCAACGCCTGCGCTCTTACCGGCGATTCTCCCAGCGCGACCGGCTTCATCATCGTCGGAGAAAATCCCTTCCCCTTCAACATCTCTTCTGCGGCGCGCTGATCCGAGCCGAACAACGTCGCTACGCCGAGTCTTTTGCCGTTGAGATCACGAAGTTCTTTGATCTCGCGGCGCGCCACTAAAAAGTGCTCCGACTTTTTTACCGAGACAGCAACGAACTTGATCGGAAAGCCACCGATAATGCTCCGCAGCGTGGTGCCGAAAGTCGTGGTTAAGTCAAGGTCTCCATTGATCAGAGCCGTCGCGGCCAAACGCGGGTTGACCTGAATCAGCTCTACTTCCATTCCTTCCTCGCCGAAAAAGCCTTTATTCAACGCGATCAGAAAGGGCGTGTTTGAGTTACTGCGGCTCGAATACGAGATTCGCACATTGCTCAACTGCGCTGCCACAACGTCATGGACAGGCAAAACACAGCCGAATATTGCAGCGCTCAATAGTCGAGCCGCCGCTTGCCGCCGCCACTGCATGACTTCATCACTCCATCTCATACAAAGCGATCCGGGGAGAACGCCGTGGATTGTTTGCCCGGCCCGCCAAGCACGAGCTCGGCCGCCAACTCACCAACTGCCGAGCTGGTCGTCATGCCGTGACCGCCAAGACCGGCAACCCAGAAAAAGTGTTTCACGTCCGAATCCCAGCCGATAATGAAACGGCCATCCGGAGTCAAAGTTCTAAATCCCGCCCAACCTCGCGCAATACTGACCGCAGAAAGACCGGGCATGAATTGGCCGATCTTCTCCGCGAGTAGTTCTTGCTCAGACCCGTCGACCGGCGGATCGCCTGGAGGCAACTCGGTTTGGTCGCACGCGCAAAGCAGCAGACCTTCGCCTTCCGGGCGAAAATAAATATCGTGCGTCACATCCCAAACAAACGGCCAACTCCGATCGACCCAGCCGAGCGGCGGTGAAACAAACAAATGGCGGCGGCAAGGATGCAACGGCATTTCTCGCGCGCCTGCCATCTTCGCAATCACACCGGCCCAGGCCCCAGCGGCATTGATCACCGTGCCCGCACGAAGAGTATCATTTTCAACGCTGATGGAAATTTCATTTGCGCGGTTACGGAGCCCGTGAACTCTGCAGCCGTACCGAACGCGCGCGCCGTTTCGGACCGCCGCCTGTAAATAGCCGGAGAGCAAGGCATGAATATCGATGATTCCATCGCTGGCGCACCATGCGGCGCCTTCGAACTCCGCCCCCTGTAAAATCGGCACCGAACGCTTCGCCTGTTCTGGCGTCCACAATTCGACTTCGATGCCTACAGTCCGGCCGATTGCGGCATCACGCTGCAGTTTTTGCCAACCCGCGCCGCTGCCCAAAAGCAATGAACCGTTCTGCTTGAATCCCACGGGTTCCGGCCAGTCACTCGGGAGCTGGCGCAGAAAGGCCGCGCCCGCGCATGTGAGTGCCGCCAGATCGGGATCAGGAACACATTGTCGCATCATCGCGGCATTGCGCCCGGACGAATGAAACCCGGGAATGCTTTCTTGCTCGAGCAGGAGAACACTGCGCGCGCCGCGGCGGGTCAGCTGATAAGCAGTGGCGGCGCCGGCAAAACCGGCGCCGATAATGACGTAATCGTAAAAATCCATAACTTTCGTTCTAG
>JBIOXP010000387.1:0-5709 GCA_044869705.1 Binatia bacterium
GTTGCCAGGGTTCACACTCGAGTTCACGGCCAGGTTGATTTGGGCGAAGGCTTTTTTGCGGGTGCTAGGTATGACGCCAACGATCAAGATCTGCTCTTGTGGGTGCATGCGACGCTGATCGATTCAGCGCTCGTGGGCTACGATCGGTTTGTCGCGCCGCTGAGCTTGGCGGAAAAGCGGAGCTATTACGACGATTCAAAACAATTGGCTCGGCTATTCGGTATCGATGAGGAATTAATCCCGGGTGCTCTGAACAAGTTTGAGCTCTATATGCAGTCCATGATAGCCGGCGACGCAATCCGTGTCGGCCCGACGGGTCGAAAACTTGGCCGTGACGTTCTCTACGCTCGGCCCTGGCTGTTCAGAATGTTTGGCCCGCTGTTTCGGTTCGTAACGGCGGGCTTACTCCCTGATAAACTTCGCGCCGGATACGGTTTGGAGTGGAGCGCTCGCAGAGAAAAGCTTCTCGCCGGATTTTTAAAAACCGTTCGAGCTATTCTGCCTTTGATGCCGAATGCGATCCGAGTTGTGCCGAATGCTCGAGCCGCCGAGAGAGCGCGCGAACGGCAGGTTCGCAGCTCGATGTGAAATTCACAGGACGGCGCTTAACCGACGGAAGAATTTGTCGCCGCAACGTTCAACTCGGTAGTCCGGTATGTTCCGGAACGCCAAGCATCAGATTCAAGTTCTGAATCGCGACGCCGGCCGCTCCCTTGCCGAGATTGTCGAGGCGCGCCATGAGCAGGATGTGCCCCGACTGGTGCGGCAGGACGCGCAGCGAGATGCGATTGGTCTGGTTAAAGGCTTGCGGGTCGAAGCTAAACTCGTCAGCTTCGCTGGCATCGCTCAGCGCTTCCACTTCGACGAACCGTTCTTGTTGGTAACGCGCCGATAAAATTTCCCACATCGCTTTGCCCGTTCCGGATTTTAGCCGCGCTCTGGCGGGGATCATGATCTCGACCCGCATGCCGCAACGAAACGGCCCGACATTGGGCAGGAAATGCGGTTCGCTATCCAGCCCGGCATAGCGAATGATCTCGGGAATATGTTTATGGAACCTGGTTACGCTGTATGGGGCTTCGTAGGGCAATTTCATCAGGCCGTGCTCGGGATTTTCCCAACGTTCGATAAGCGAGCGACCGCCGCCCGAATAACCGGACAGGGCATGAATGGAAAGCGGAGTTTCCGGGCTGAGTACGCCGGCATCGATCAGCGGCCGTAGCAGCAAGACTACCGCAGATGAGTAACAGCCGGGATTGGCGACATATTGAGCCTTGGCGATCTGATCACGCTGGCCGCTAACGAGCTCCGGCAGGCCGTAGACCCAGCCCTCGGTCACCCGATGCGCCGTACTGGCGTCGAGAATACGCGCGGGCGAATCCGCCAGCCAACTCGCCGTTTCTCGTGCGGCGTCGTCCGGCAGGCAAAGCATCACCAGGCTGGCGTCGCGCAATGCTTTTTTCCGCGCCGCGGCATCTTTGCGCAGCTCTTCAGGAAGAACCATGACATCGAGATCGTCGCGGTTTTGCAGCCAATCGCGGATCCTCAATGCCGTCGTACCCGCTTGTCCGTCGATGTAAATTTTAGATTTCATCAGACTCGAATGATTCCGCCCAACGACTCAAATTCTACGCTGATTTAGCAAGCATCGCAAAACGCCGCAAGTTCGGCTTGAAACACTATCACGACGTGACATATATCGGAGCGTAATGGGACGCGCATGTGTGCGTTCCGATGACAAGTTCCAGTCAATACTATACAGGAGGATGTTGAAATGATTCGTGTGGCTGCAACCATCGTGTTCTTGATCGGCTTCATGGGCTCATCGGGGCTGATTGCATTCGGCGCCGATTCCACGGAGCTGATCTATGGCAAGCTCGCGAAGTTACCGGCTGACCAGAGAACGAAACAGCTCGAGGAAGGCGCGCGCAAAGAAGGCAGCCTCAATTTTGTCCATACCTGGCGCGGCAAAATCGCCCGCGATCATGTCAATCTTTTTCAAAAACGTTATCCGTTTGTAAAAGTCGAGATGGGAGATATCGGCTCGCAAGACGCGGCGGAGCGATTTATCGCCGAGGAGACCGCCGGCCGCCATCTGACCGACATCTTGACTTTGGGCGTGCCGGACATGGCGATCATTCTCAAACAGAATCTGGTGGCGAGCTATCCGACACCGGCAACAAAGAAGATTTTGAAGCAATACCAAAACTTCATTGAGCCGCAGAATCGCTGGATCCCATGGTACTGGGCCGAACACGGGATCTCTTATAACACCGATCTGGTCAAGCCCGACAAAGCCCCGAAAGCCTGGTTCGATCTCTGCAAACCAGAGTTCAAAGGCCAAGTCTCGTTCGATCCTCCGGAAACGCGGTTCATGGCCGGACTCTACGTCATGATGGGCGAGGCAAAAACCAAAGAGTGGTTCAAATGCATGGGTCAGAATCAACCGATCATTCAGCAGGGCCACACGCAACGAATGGAGCTGATGCTTACCGGAGATCACGCCGTGCAGGGAGATAATTATTTTTACACCGGCGTGGAAGCGAAGAAAAAAGACCCGAAAGCGCCTTTTGCGATGGTTTTGACCGCTCCCGTGCTGTCGTTCGCCGGCGCCATGGTGATCAACAAAAATACTCAGCATCCCTATGCGTCAGCGCTGTTCGTCGACTGGACACTCGGCGAGGACAGTCAGAATCTGATCAACAGCATTTTGCGTGGGCCGCTGACTATCAAGCATCCCTATCTGCCCGATGACGTCAAGCTCGTTACCTACAACATCGTCGGCGATGATATCACCAAGAGACTGCACGACGCCTGGAACCAGTCCATCGGTCGGATGAAATAGCGAGTTCCGTCTTTAGAATGGCGACCGGCTCGCTACGCTGGGGAATACCCTCGCGATCGGCGCCGCTCAACGGCGGCCGGATCATTGTCTTCGCTCTGGTCGCGGTGCTGGCGTATCAGGTTCTGGTGCCGCTGTTATTGATCGTCTGGACGAGCCTCAAGACGATTCGTCCGGGGGAGCCCGGCTTCCTCGAGCTGCGCTTTACCCTCGCCAACTATGCGCGCGCCTACGGCATCAGCGAATTTTGGGAAGCGAGCCTTAACACGCTCTATTTTGCCGGAGTCGCGACGTTCTGCGCGTTTTGCGCCGGTACGTTTCTAGCCTGGGTTGTCGAGCGCACCAACACGCCATGGGCGAAGCTGGTCGGTCTGGTAACCTTGGGCCGCATCATCATTCCCGGCGTGATCATCACGATTTCGTGGATCCTCGCAGCAAGCCCGAGTATCGGGCTGCTCAATCATCTGCTCAGTTCGTTAACCGGCGTGCCGCGCCTGCTCAACATCTACTCCTTTTGGGGAATGGTCTGGGTCCAATCCCTCGAGCTCACGCCATTGGCGTTTTTGCTCATGTCCGCTGCCATGCAATCGATCGATCCGCGGCTCGAAGAGGCGTCCGCGATTGCGGGCGCGGGGACATGGCCGACGTTTCGCCGGGTCACTTTGCCGCTGATTTTGCCCGCGGCGGCCGCCGCTGCGCTGCTGCTTTTTATTCAAACCGTGGAGAGCTTCGAGGTGCCGCTGCTGCTCGGCGGCCGTGCGCGAACGGCCGTATACACGACTCAGGTGTATTTCAACACGTCGCGCATGCCGACGGATTGGGGATTGTCGAGCACCTACTCGATGGTGCTGTTGTTTCTGTCGTTGGGGCTGCTGTACATCTATTTTCGTTTGGTAAGGCATGGAGAGCGTTATCAAACGATCACCGGCAAAGATTACCGGCCGCGGCGGATCGATCTGGGCGGCTGGAAGTATCTTACCTCCGCTTTGAGCCTGCTCCTGGTCTTTTTGATTACCGGCCTGCCGTTTTTCACGATGCTCTATGCCTCGCTGCTGCCGCGTTTTCGTCCACCCACCGCTGAAGCGTTTGCGGCGATGTCGTTGGTCAATTACAAAACCATACTTGCGGAAGGCGGCTACGCGCTGCAGCCGCTCTGGAACAGCACTCTGCTCGGTGTCAGCGCCGCCACCGCCGTCATGCTTCTGGTGGCGGCGATCAGTTATTTTGTCCACAAGACCCGCCTCGGCGGCCGTAAGATTCTCGACTTCCTCGCTTTTACGCCGATAGCGCTCCCCAGCGTCGTGCTTGGCTCCGCCTTCCTCTGGTTGTATTTGCTCGTGCCATTGCCGGTGATCGGCACACTCAGCATCATCGGCTTGGCTTATCTGACCCGATATCTGCCGTTCGGGCTGCGCTTTGTCTCGGCCTCAATGGTGCAAATTCACCGCGAGCTCGAGGAAGCCGCGGCGGTCGCCGGAGGCGGGTGGTGGAACAATTTCCGGTATATCTATTTGCCGCTCTTGCGCCCGGGTTTAATGGCCGGCTGGTTCTGGGTCATGGTGCATGCTTACCGAGAGCTGACGATCTCACTGATGCTCGCGCGCTCGAGCAATCGCACCGCTTCGGTGATTATCTACGATCTCTGGAGCAACGGCTCGTTCCAGCAGCTAAGCGCGTTCGGCGTGATTATGTTTTCGATTCTGATCGTACTGGTCGCGACGGCGCAGAAGATCAGCGCGCGTTACGGCATTCAGGAGCGGGTCTGATGTCTCCGTGGCCTCAGCCAGCGAGTCCTTTTTTCAAATCGGCATACAGGAGCTTGTGAAATAGATGCTCTCCTGCTTCGCGGCGGACCGAAAGCCGCCCGGCTGAGTATGACCGCGAATTGAGCCCGCGCTGAACCGATTCACAGATGGCTGCATCTTGCGCCTGGATCCGCTCGCTGAGAGCGATGCTGGCGAGATTCTTTTCTCGTGCGCCGGGCGAAATCTCCGCAAAGTAATAGTCGAAAATCACTTCGGTCCGGTCAACACCGCGCGGAATCACGAGATTGGCGTCCATCACCCCGCCGTAGATGTTGATCATGAAGTTCGGATAGATCCAACAATAGAGGGCCCGCGCCCCTTGGCGTAACACGGCGGTGTCGGATGCGGCGGGTTGTGAAACGATCGCGCTTGACTGCAAGCAGAAGCGCGCGCCAGTTTCGATCTTGTAATTGGTGTAATCGAGAACGCTGTTTAAATCGTGATGAAGATGCGGCACGTGGTAGCCGCCGTCGAGATAGTTGTCGACAAACACTTTCCAGTTGCAATTCAGCGTGTAGCTGCGCCGTTCGAACCATTGCAATGGTGCGAGGTTCGAGTGCTCAAATTGCTCGAGCAGACTTTTCCCCAAAAAATCTTGCAGCGATGGAGTTCCCGGCCTCAGCTTCACGAACACCCAGTTATTCCAGACAGCGGTTTCAACGGGAACCAAACTGCTCGCGGCGCGATCAAAATCCGCAACGCCACCGAAATCCGGCGCGAGAACGAGCACGCCCTCGAGGTTGTAAGTCCAGCCGTGGTACGGGCAACGAAGTTGTTGAGCGCTGCCCTCACGTTGCGCCATCACGGCGGCTGCGTGATGGCGGCAGACGTTATAAAAGCCGCGCAAACCGCCGTCCGTGCCTCTCACCACGAGGATCGGCTCGCCGGCCATTTCCGATGTGATGTACTGACCGGGTTCGGCGAGCTGGCCCGATCGAGCAATGGCCTGCCACGAGTTCGAGAAAACTGTGCGGTTTTCGAGCTCGAGAATGCGGGAATCATGATACCAGCACGCCGGCGGCGTCGAAGCCTTGTCCAGCGATTTCCCGGAATCATAACTTT
>JBIOXP010000388.1:0-2472 GCA_044869705.1 Binatia bacterium
TTGCGGGCACGGTTTGCACGTAAAGTATCTGCACGTCCCGATCGGGAATCAAACCGTTTTTCTTGAGCGCCTCGCGAGTGGCGGTGTCCAGCGCTGCCCGCGGCGTGCTCGCCGCGATCGTTTTGCCTTTGAGATCTTGAATCGCCTTGAGTTCTTTTGCGCCCCAGATCTGGAACACCAACTGCTGCATCGTTCCGCCAAAATACTTCACTAGAGCGCCACGCAACCGCGCATTGATAAGATCCGGACCGTCGGTATAAAAATCCACTTCCTCCGAAATCACCGCTTGAGCGGAAACTTGTGGTGTCAGGAGTTGCAGATTTGCGTTCAAGCCGTGCTTTTTGAACAAACCGGCTTCATACGCGACCCAAATGGGCGTGAACGCGCCGCTCGGCTGCGCGTAGCTCACGACAACATCCGATTTTTCCGGTTTGCCGCCGACCTCGGCGGCGTAAGCGTGAGTTAGCGAAAAGATCCATATCATTCCTAGGAAAGCCGATCTCCAGGACCTCATACCTTTCTCCACCCTCGAGTTTTATGAAAGTCTAGCGTGAGACTCCGTTTTCGAAGCTCGCCGAACCGCCTTGTGAAATCCTGAGATCCGCGAGTCTCAATTCCGCCGACGATGTACCATTCCATTCGTTTTGAGCTAGGCGATATGCGACATCGATCAATTCACCGGCCACGCCGGGCAACTCGTCGGGAACACCGAAAATGACGCTGCTGATGACGCGACCGGCTTGTCGAAGGCGATAACGAACTCCCGTTGAAAACGTTTTGCGCTCGCAAATTTCTGCGCCACTGGTCATGAACAACGGCTCCGGGTTACCGACTCCGAACGGTTTGAGCACGTTCAACTCCCTCAGCAGGCCGAGATCAATTTGGGAAAATTGCAGCTCTGCATCGAGTTCCAGAAGCGGCAGCAAGTCTTCGGCCATGAGCGCTTGCCGGGCGATCTTCTCGAACTCGACAACAAAACGCTCCAGCTTTTCAGCCTTGATCGATAATCCGCCGGCATACTCGTGTCCGCCGAATTTTTCCAGATGCTCTGCGCAATGTTGAAACCCCTGCACCAGATGAAATCCACGGATGCTCCGCGCCGACCCTTTCCCGTAATCGCCATCAAAACCAATGACCACCGTCGGCCGGCAGTACCTTTCCACGATGCGCGAGGCAACGATACCGAGCACACCCGCATGCCAGCCATCGCCCGCAAGCACCAGCGAATGACAACTACCCCCGTCCATCACTGTAGCAGCGCGGGCGAGAGCTTGTTCAAGCACAGCCGCTTCCACTGCCCGGCGCTCGCTATTATGAGTCTCGAGTTCCTGAGCAATGCGCGTCGCGATTTCGCTGGATTCGGTAGTCAACAATTCAACCACTTTCACCCCGTAATCGACCCGGCCCGCAGCATTGATCCGCGGCCCCAAACGAAACCCAACCTGTCCGGCGCTGACATCGCCGTCCGGAATGCCCGCGACTTTTTTTAATGCGACGACTCCCGGCCGTTTTGAAAAGCTCAACTCCTGAAGCCCTCGTCGCAAGAGCGTCCGATTCACGCCCTTCAGCGGCACCATATCCGCGATCGTTCCAAGCGTGACAATATCGAGATAAGGGCGAATGTCGAAGGCGCCATTCGGAAACCAACCGGCTTCACGCAATTTGGCGCGCAAGGCGATCACGACGTAGAACGCCAACCCCGCGGCACAGAGCCCCTTGTCGGGAAAAGGACAATCCTGACGGTGCGGATTGACCACCGCCAGAGCCCGTGGCAGTTCCGGCGGCGGTTGGTGATGGTCAATGACGATGATTTCAAGACCGAACTCGCGGGCAGCGTCGACTTCTGATACGTTGGAAATGCCGCAATCCACCGTCACGACCAGTGCCACACCGCGGTCTTTCAAGTGCCGCAATCCGGCGACATTGAGACCATAGCCCTCTTCAATCCGATGCGGCACATAATAGATCGGCTGAGCACCGAGCGCGCGCAGAAAGCACACCAGCAGTGAAGCGCCGGTAGTGCCGTCGACATCGTAATCCCCCCAAATCCCGATTTGCTCTTTCTCGTCGATAGCCCTGACAAGTCGCGCCACTGCGGGCTCCATATCGATCATCTCGAAGGGCGACGGCAAATCCTCGCGCAAACTTGATGAGAGGTAACGCTTTGCCGATTGACCATCCGAATAGCCGCGCAAAATCACAATGCGCGCGAGCAGCGGAGAGATTTTGAGCTGTTGAGATTGGCAAGCGACGGCCTGTGGATCGGCGTCTCTGAGAAGCCAGCGTTTGCGCAAAACGGGCGGCATTTAGTCTGCGGCCATCATTAGTCTACGGCCATGTATGGCCTGGAGCTTACTTTTTCGCCGAGGAAGCACTCAAGGCACCGCTCGGTTTTCTGACCGGCCCTTTTTCCCAGAGCAAAATCACCGGGCTAGCGATGAAGATCGTGGAATAAACGCCCGAGAAAAAACC
>JBIOXP010000389.1:0-5734 GCA_044869705.1 Binatia bacterium
TTTCCAGACCGAACGGCACCATCGATTCCGTCAATATTTCATAGCCCAGGGTTCCGTGCGGCGTCACCAGCCCCTCATCGTAAAAAAAGTTCATCTCATGCGCGGTCATCACCGGTACCTGATGGAGCATGTGATAACACGTGGGCGCGATTCTCAATTTTCCGTCGAGCATACGTCGTCCCTCTTTCCGCAGTAAATTAAAGAATTCGTCATTCTGCTTGTATTTCGCGTCTGGATATTACTCAAGTGTGTGTTTGCCGCCGTACCGAGGGCTGAAGCGTTTTGATTTTTGATATGATGTAGATCGGTTATTTTTTATACAGTCCGCGAATGAATCCGGAATCATCGATGCGCTTCATGAACGAAGGGTCGATGATCAGATTGGCGTCGGCCTGCTTGGCTTGGGGATACTGCAGCGACAACATTTCTAATCCCTCTTTCACAACCTGCAGCGACGGAAATGGCGCCTCATCGAGTGTGGCGCGAGTATGCTGATAGGATTCCTCCAGGATTTCCTCATCGGCGCCTTTCATATAGAGCCGCAGCGCGGACAACGACTTGGACTTGTTGCTTTTGAAGATGTAAATGGCTTCGACGATCGACTTCACAAACTTTTCGATGAGGTCGGGGTTTTTTGCCGCAGTTTGTCGCAACGTCACCACACTCGTATAAGGGTAAACAATCCCGAGCTTATCGAAACTGACCAGTTCGGTGAATCCCGCCTTACGCGCCACGAACAGGTGCGGTATCGACATGGCGGCCGCATCGACGACGCCCCGCTCCAATGCCTGCAGCCCGAGGTACGGCTCCCCGGTCGGCAGCAATTTGACATCCCGGTCGGGCACAAGGCCGAATTTGCTTCGCAAGACGTACCTCACCGTGGCGTCCAAAAACGCCGCGGGCCGGCCGGTAGCGATGGTTTTGCCCTTCAAGTCCTCGACGGTTTTGATCTCGCTCTTAGCGAACAGTGAGGTGCCGATCTTGCTCGTGATGGTCGCTACCAAAACCTGGTCTTTGACCCCGACGATATGGGAAGTCAAAGTGCCCGTGCCCGAGGCCACGACGATTGGAACATCACCGGTCGCGAGTAACTGCTGCGGCCGCACGCGGCCGGCATAAATCGCTTTCAGGTCGAGGCCGTACTTATTGCCGATATGCTCTTCGACGGCGATCCAGAGTGGCGCATAAGTCGCTGTGACATTGGAATAGCCAACCGTTAGCGGTTCGAGCCGCGCGGCGGCCAAAAGCGGAGTGACGAAAGCAAAGATCAGAACAACAGCAACTCTCGAACTGAACCACAAACAATAACACATCCACCGATCTCCAATCGACAAATAACCTTGCCGCTATCATTGAGGTCGCTCTGTGTCAATGCGAATGGGATGGCTGACGAAAAGCAGAGCGAATCGCGCGAGTGAAAGAATTCGGAGAGATCGTGGGTGTTGGCTAAGTCTCACGCGGCAATTCTTTGGCTCTTCCGCTTGACCGGTCGAGCCGGTCGTCTATTTCCCCTATATACGCCGATAGTGAGTTGGTCGACTGCTCAATGGCGGAGCGTAGGTCGTGAGCCAGTCCGTCCAATCGCGTATTCATAGCGGCATTGGAATCGGCTATCTGATCGGTTACCTGCCGTAACTCGGTTTCCAACGACGAACGCAACTCGGTGAAACGCGATTCTTCGGCGCGATCGGCAAGCTCACGTTGGTTCTTCAGCTCGCGCGAATATTGTCGGGCCTCCATTAGGGCAGTTGCCTGCAAATACACTAGATAGATGAGGAACAGCAAAGTCAGCACGCCGATCACGCCGAGTAGAATAATACCTAGTGGCGCATCGAAAGTCGTAAAGCCGACGGACAAAATCGTCGGCGCGGTGAAAACACTCCAGTTCAAAAGCGCGAAAACAACCACGATACCGAGAACAAAAACGATCAGCAGTGTGCGTAAATACACGGTGACCTCCTGCAGTCGGCTTCCCCTCCAATTTGGATCGAGGCTGCGTGCCCGGATCGCTGATCACGTCCGGGTAAGCAACTCGAGCATATGCCCGTCGAGATCGCGAAAATAGACGCCCCGGCCGCCTTTCCGGGAATTCAATTGACGATTGGTCGGACTCCAGGGATCGCTGCCCCATTCGATGCCCGCATCCTGAACACGCTTGAAGATCGCATCGAATTCATCCTCGCTGACATGGAAGGCATAATGGTGGATGTCGAACGACTCGGCGTTATCGAAATCCAGGGTCAATTCATCGTTGACTTGCACCGGCGCAAAGTGCCCCATCGACCCCTGGTACGTGAGTCCAAATATTTTCGCGAAAAACTTCGCCGCGGCTTCTTTGTCTTTTGCCGGCACGATCGTGTGATTTAGCTTGATCATAATCCCTCCTTGAGTTATCGGCCTGCTTCATCAGCAATCTATATCCTGGAGCTTTGATCGTGAATCGACCAACGATTGCCATGGTGCCGATTTCTAGACCAGACTAGCTCGCTATTTTGAGTTTCGGAAGAACACTACTTCTTATAAAGAGTCTTGATAAACCCGCTGTGCTCGATCCGTTTCATAATCGACGTGTCGATGATCGGGTTCGGATCTGTCGTTTTGGCTTGGGGATACTGATAGGAAAGTATTTCCAGCGCGGCTTTGACGATTTCCAACGAGGGAGTCGGCACCTCTTCCGCAACATTTTTTGCGTATTGATAAGTTTCTTCCAGGATGTCGTCCGGCGTGCCTTTCATATACTTCTTTAGTACCGCCAGGCTCCTCTCCTTTTCGGTCTTCGAGACAAAGATTCCCTCGATCAGCGTCTTCAACAGTCGCTCGGCCAGATCCGGATGTTTTCCCGGTGTTTGCCGCAGCGTCGTGATGGTATTGTACGGGTAGACGACACCGGCCTTGTCGTAATCGATGAGTTCGCGGTACCCCATTTTCTTCGCGACTAATGTGAACGGAATCGTCAAGGAAGCGGCCTGGACAATGCCACGCTCCAAGGCGGGAAACGCTAACTGAGCTTCGCCGATCGGCAGCATTTTGACGTCGCGGTCCGGCATCAGACCGAGCTTTGCGCGCACGACGTATCGCACCATGGTATCGCCGAATGCGCCAGGGCGCCCGGTCGCTATGGTTTTGCCGCGCAGCTCCTCGGCGCTTTTGATTTCGGGCCGGCTGAAAATCGCCGAATTGACCTTGTTGATCGTGGTCATGACGATCACTTGATCCTTGACACCGAGAATATGCGAGGTGAGAGCGCCGGTTCCGGTGGCCATGACAAACGGCACTTCGCCGGTCGCCAGCAACTGTTGAGGTCGTATGCGCCCGGCATAGATCGCTTTGAGATCGAGATCGTATTTTTTCCCCAAGCCCTCTTCGACCGCGATCCAAAGCGGCAGGTAAGCACCGGAGAAAGACGAGTAGCCGACGGTGAGCGATTCTAGAGAAGCTGCCGCAAAACAGAAACAGTTCATCAAGATCAAAACCCAGCCGGTTGTCATTGCAAGTACTAATTGGTTTTTTTTCATATTGGCTCCTTCTCCACCCTCCCGAATGGTTTGGCGCGAACGCCATCACCGATCTCGAGCTGCAGAAGATCTTCGCCGACAAGCAACGGTCCCGCATAGTATGAGCGCGTTGCCGGAATCAAATCATTGGCGGTAGCGCTGCCGAACAACAGCAGATGGTTGTAAACCGCGAGCTTGGGCTCGACGCGGGCGAAGACTTCGCCGGCCTGCTGCGCCGTTGTGTGGTTCGAGCTGATGCGTTTTAGCTGCTCGAGGTTTTCAGCCGCACTTCCCCCAACCGCAGTGACCTCATGTACCAAAAGATCCGCTCCGCGAGCGTGTTCGATCAGGTTTCCATTGAATGTCGTATCCCCGGACAATACCGCCGCGCGCCCGCGATAATCGATTCGATAACCGAAGGCCGGCAAATCCTCGCCGCCGTGATCGACCTCAAACGTGCTGACCGCGATGCCATCCTTGACAAACACACTGCCTTCGCTGATCTCTTGCGCAACCAACCTCGCGCCATCAGCGGGATAACTTTTGCTGCGCACGCGAATGTCGACGTGAAAAGCTTTTGCCAGATTATCCATCATCTCCTTTGTTCCCGCGGGTCCCCAGACCGGCAACGGCACGCGCCGCTTGCCCCATGGCCGGCCGATCCAGCCCGTGAGCCAGAGATCGGGAAAACCTACGACGTGATCGGAATGATGATGGGTCAGGAAGACAGCCGTTATTTCGCCGAACGGAATACCTAACTGGTAGAGCCGCTGCATCGTCCCCCGGCCGGCATCGAAGATAAACTTTTCTCGGCCTACTTCCACCAGCGTGCTCGGCCCAAAACGGTCGACACTTGGCGGAGGCGCGCCGGTGCCGAGAAGAGTTACGCGAAAAACATCATCGGCTGCCTCCGGCATTGGTGAGTCCTTTTCGACAAAGTTATCGAGCAACCAGCAGTGACTTGATAAATCCGCTTTGTTCCAGCTCTTTGATCAAACGACCATCGGCAAACTCTTCAGGCTTGGCGACTTTCGCTTTGGGAACTGTTTTTTCGAGTTCAAGCAACAGGCTCTGAATACCCGCCGGATAGGGTGGCACGTTGAAGCCATTCTTGATGACCATTTCATAAGTCTCTTCGAGCACTTCATGGTCATCAGTGCGAAAATATTTACCCATACTCTTCATCGCAAACGCTTTGTCTTTCATGCCGCGCACCGCGCCTTCGATGTAGGCGCGTAGAAAACGGCGCACGGTATCTTCGTTCGACTTCAGAAACTTGCGCGTCGTCACCACGCCGTTGACGTGATATTCGACATCGAGCTTTGACAGGTCGATCAGGTCTTTTAATTTGGCTTTACGCGCCTGCAAAGTCGCCGGCGGCGTCACCGCCGCCGCATGAACTTTTCCAGCGACCATCGCGCTGATCGTTTCCGCGGGTCCGCCGGTCTGCACCATCGTAATGTCACGCTCTGGATCGATGCCGGCGCGCCGCAGCGCAATGCGTGACGCGAGATCCGACTGTGTGCCAAAACGGGTCGTACCAAAGATTTTGCCCCGCAAATCTTCAATTCGGTTGATGCCCGGCTGACTGAAGATCCACCAATTGAATTTTTTCGCGATAGTCGCGACGATCACTGTGTCCGTACCCGAGAGCGCCGCTTGAATCGGGCCGGCGCCGCCGGCCTGGATGATCGGCAGCTCGCCAGAAAGCATCGCTTGAATCGCCAGCGAGCTTCCGGGAATACTGATCACCTCGACATCGAGACCGTTCTTCTCATAAAAATTGCCTTCTTTAGCAAACCAGATTGACATCTGCGCCGCGGAAGCAGAGCCGCCGCCGGTGCGGAATTTTTGCAGCGGTTTTTCTTGGGCGAATGGCGCTAGCGGAAAACTGCTAGCGGCGAATACAAAAACAACCAAGATCCGACAAATCATGCGAACCCCCTCTGCTCAGGATCTCGACACCGCTTTGAGTGCATATATCACATTGAATCGGCGCGAATCGATTCGCCGCGGTCCTGCGATACGGCAGCCTTGCCGGGCCCACCGGAGTGTTCGGCTTGTTCCGGGTTCCCGAGCCCTTCGCTGCTCGGCCTTCGGGGATACTCGGGACCCCGGCCGTCCGGAGTAACGGCCGAAGACCGTGTAACGAGGGCAGCGCGGATCCTTCGATAGGGCAGCGCGGGCTACCTACTCAGAACAGCCGGATAACCCATTTCCCGAGTAGCACACAAGGTGCG
>JBIOXP010000390.1:0-11234 GCA_044869705.1 Binatia bacterium
TATCGTTTTCGGTTTGTTTGCCGGCGCGGTCGCAGACGCCTTCGACCGAAAGAAGCTTCTTATCGCCACCATATCGTTGCAGATGGTGCCGAATTTGATTCTCGGCAGTCTCACGCTCGCTGGCGCCACACAGGTTTGGCATATTTATGCGCTTGGTCTGCTCGGCGCCTTCGTCGAAGTGTTCAACTGGCCCGCGCGTGCGGCACTGATTCCGCGGCTGGTGCCTCCGGCATTGTTGATGAACGCCATGGTCGTGAACACGATGATTTTACAGACGAGTTTCCTTATCGGTCCGGCGATCGGTGGATTCTTGATCGACCGCGGCGGGCTGTCGACGGCCTATTTCGCCAGCACTCTACTCTTTGTTCCGGCCGCGATGGCAATTATCTCGGTCAACGCTTCGGGAAAAATCCAAGGCGCGCGTCGGCGCGTTGATTTTAAGAGCATCGTCGAGGGCATCGAATTTATTTGGATCCAGCGCATCATCCTTTCTCTGTTTTTGCTCGACTTCGCTGTGGTGTTAGTGGGCTTTTATCGACCTATTCTGCCGATTTTTGCCGCCGATGTTTTCAAAACCGGCGCCTCCGGGCTGGGCGTCCTCTACGCCGCGCCGTCGGCCGGCTCTCTGATCGGTACCACCGCGCTGTTGATGGCAGGCGACGTCAAGCGCAAGGGAGTGCTCGTCATCATTGCCGCGATATTTTTCGCTTGCGCTCTGGCATTATTGGGCATTTCTTATCAGTTCTGGATGGCAGTTGGAGCGGTAGCGCTTCTTGGCTTCACGGATTCGATCAGTGTCGCGATACGGCGGACGGTCGTTCAACTGCTCGCGCCCGACGGTATGCTCGGCAGAGCGGCGAGCTTGATTACAGTCTTTGCGCAAACGACGAACGGCTTGGGCGCTTTGCTGGCCGGAATTGCCGCGCAATATTTTGGCGCGCCGAACGCATTGCTCATCGGCAGCTCGCTTTGTTTTGTGATGATCTTCGGAATTTGCTCGGCGATCCCTCAACTGTGGCGCTACAGATCGCCCTAGCTAAGCTAGCGTCCTAGAGTAAAATCCGTTTAACAAATCTTCGGCGCTTTGCCGTCATAGCGGCGGAAGCCGCTAGCCAGATTTTCTGGATTCCGGTTCGGGCAACCCCGGATCCAGTCCAGGGTTGCCCGGAATGACATATCTTTGTTGCGTTGTTCGTTCCAGGACACTAGCGCGTTTACTGCTGTCGGCCGTATCGGTTCGCCAGCTGAATGAGGAACCCGTCGCGTTCGAGATCGCTCAGTACGCTTTTGTCGACAAAATCAGCGGCCTTTTTGCCGCGCAGTTCCGGCACACTGCTCGAAAGATTCTCGAGCTCGCCTTGCAGGGCATCTTCCATCGGATATGGCTTGAGCGGCAAAGCATCGAAGACATAATTCTTGTACAGCGTCTCGAGCCGGCGCGCATCCTGTTCGCGCAAATGCTTCCGAAAACTCGCCAGCGCGACATTTTTATTTGCCTTGCCCAGCCAGATCGCTTCACAGTACGCCATCATGAATCCGCGTGCCCGCTGGCGCTGGTTCTTGAGAAAATCGCGCTTCGCAGAAAGGTCGCTGGCGCTGGTATAGATTCCGAGATCCTTCAGATCTGATAGGGCCGAGAGCTTTAAACTTTTTTGTTCCGCTTCGAACAGATTGTCTGGACTCACCAAGGTCGCGTCGATCTTGCCCTGCAGCATGACCATTATGCGCTTGTTCGATTCAGCCAGACCGGTGGCGAGAATTTGAATATCCTTGCCCGGCGTGAATCCCAGTTTCGTCAGCGCACGTTTCGTAGCGAATTCGATGGTAGTGCCGGGCCGGCTGATCCCGATGGTTTTGCCGCGCAACTGGTCGACGCTAGCAATTGACGGATGCGCTGCCAGTTTCCATGCAGAAGGACCGAACGTGCCGATGATGGCGAGTGGCAATCCCCGCGCGGCCGACACCATGGTCGTCGAACCGGGCGCGCCGAGAATTTCTACATCTCCGCTCGCGAGCGCGCCAATCGCGGCCGCCCCGGCCGCGATCACAACCAGATTCACGTTCAGCCCGTACTTCTCAAACAAGCCGGCGTCTTTGGCGATCCACAACGGGATGCGGCTGCCAGTAACCGAAGCATAGGAAACGTTAAGTGTTTCGAGCTGCTGGGCGGATGCAATATTCGCAACAAAGATTGTCAGGATAGCGATAAGCAGCGGGATTCGGCAGATCGATCGATGCTTAATCCGAACAGCTTTCCCCTCGATGGAGGAAGGATGGGATGGGGGTACTGCGCACGCTAAACCAACGGGAGCACGCCCCCGCCTTCGTTTTCCCACGTCGAAGGGGAAGAAGTTTTGCTCCGCGCGCTCATGACCTCGCATCGAATACTGATAGCGTGAAAAAGTGTCGCTTAGTTCTCGCCCAAAACAAGGTATCGATACATGATATCGCTGCGCGCCTCCTGATTTTCCCAGCGGAACCGCGCGGCGGCCAGCGCCTTGTCCTGCTGTTCAGCGCTGACGCAGTAATTTTTCAAAATGGCTTCGTTGATATCGCCGTGCTCGTCGTTGGCATCGCTGTGGACGTTGTAAAAAAGCAATGCGTGTTTTGGCAGGCCGTAATGCCGCGCCAACGCCTCTCCTTCGCCCAGTAAACCTTCTTCCTTGTGCTCATCTTTCGGTGTGTAGCGCTTCCACATTCGCCCTTCCGTGGCATAGGTGGCGGCGACGCCCTCGAGCCAACTCTGCTGCTTGGCAAAATTGAACACGGCATCCACGGTAAAACGGTACACCGGGAGCACATCGGCAAAGCTTTCCATGAGTTCACGCGAAACGCCGAACGCATCGGCAATCGTGAGCCACATGTAATAATGTGGCCCCAAGCTCCCACCGGCTAGATCCTGCCCCTCTTCGTCAAGGTACTTTTTGAGCAGCATCCGCCGCGCCTCCGGAATCGGGCAATTGGCGATCACCTGCGCGTCTTTTCGATTGATATTAGCGAGAAAATAGTAGCGGTTCTTGACGTACTCGATCAGCGCGCGCCGCGAAACGTTTCCCTCACTCAAAGCGACGCGCCAAGGATGCGGCTGTTTGATTCGGCCTTCGCGTACATAGCGGCGCCGCTCCTGCCAAATCGAAACGATAAATTCTTCAGCTGATAGACCCTTCATCTGCCAACACTCTATCACCCCGCCACTCCAAGACGCCGATCTTCAGTATAGGCTTTTGAAAAAACCGCTGTCCTCGAATCGTTTACAGAAACTGAGATCGAGTTCCTCTTCGGCTTTCAACTGCGCAGCTTTCGGATTGATGCCGTATTGCGCCATCAGTTTGATCACCGCGTTCATCCCTTCGACTAACGGACAGGGTTTTTTCGGTAAGGCGGTGACTAATCCCTGGTAAGCATTCTCCATCTGTTCGGGCTTGCTCAATCGCAGATTGCGCGCGAGGCTCTTCATTACAATTTCTTTATTGGCCGGCCTATGGATAAAAGCTGCGCCTTCCACAACCGCCTTCGCGATACTCTCGATCAGCGCCGGATTACTTTTAATCAGACTACGCGAGGTGACCAGCCCGGAAGATTGAAACTGGACGTTTTCTTTGCCCAGATCGACCAAAACCCGATACCCTTCGCCGAGCACCTGTTGACCGATCTCCGGAGAGAGGCTGGTCGCATCGACGCTGCCGGAACGTAGTGCCGCCATTCTCTCGGGAACGCCGCCGACGCCGAGCAGCACGATATTGTCGCGGCGCGGCACCAATCCCAGGTGGTCCAAAGCAACATAGGTCGCCAACGACGCGGACCCGGCCGGCGTGCCGATACCAACTTTTTTGCCTTTGAGATCCTCCGCGCTTTTGATCGTCGGCTTGGCGAGAAACAGATAGTCGAGCCGGTTTTCCAGGCCGAGAATCATGGCAAAGTCCCCGCCTCCGGTGTTTGCATTGACGACGTGGGTCCCGCCCACCAAACCAACCGGAACCTGACCCGCCAACATTGCCTGCATCGCCCTCCCGGCGATAATGAAGACCAGCTCCGCTTCAACGCCGTACTTCCGAAAAATCCCCTGCTCCTTGGCGATCCAAAGCGGCTCGACATTATTGCTGATCGCGCCGTGAGCAATCAAAACTTTGCTCGTCTCGGCCGCCTCCGAAAACGAGCCCGCTGCGTTAATTGCAGCGCATAACAAAAAGACAGTCAGCCTCTTTCCTATCATTTTCCTCACTGTTGCCTGTTACCTATGCGCCTCACGCCTAACTCCTTACACCTCTCGATTCCCTTGCATTTTGCCTTTATTACGATTTCCATCCGTGCACAGTGACATCGACGAGTTGCCCGACCGGATCGTGCACGCCCATTTCGGCAAAGCGGCCGTCGCGAGGTTTTTTATCCGCTTCACCCTTGGCGCCGGACGCCTGGGCCGTCTTCAAGGTCGTTTCCATGTCTTCGACTTGGAACCCAAAGTGGTCGATTCCCTCACGCCCGCCGCGCGCCGGCAAAACCGCCATGTTGATATAACCATCGGTAAGGTAAATCGCCCGGTTGCCGTCGTCGCGCACCGGACCGCGCCATGCTTCGGTCATACCGAAGGTTTGCTTGTAAAAGTCCGCAGCCTTCTCCTGATCTTCGACTTTGATCGCGATATGTCTGATTTTCGCCATGATTCTTTCCTCCTCTAGGTTTATTGCCGGTAAAGTTTTTCTACGAAGCCGCTTTTTTTGATTTCATCGAGAATACTATTGTTGACGTAACCCGGCGGAATTTGCTGGCTCGGCGCGTTCATCATTTCGAGTTCGGAGCGCAACGCCTCCTCGTCGACATACGGAATGGGCTTGAGCGTCGCGCGTAGGTCATCGCACCAAAGCGAAATATGCTCTTCGCTGACTCCGCGCATATATTTGCTGAGGATCCGCGCCGTGCCAGGCTTATTGGTTTGAAAATAATGAAGTGTCTCCAGATACGCCTGCATAAAACGGACGACCGCCGCTCGATCGCTTTTGATCTTTCGTTCTGTGGTCGTGATCGGCGCATCGGTGCCACGGAACCCCATTTCCTGAGCGCTTCCGCCCTTCATGTACTTCGCCAAGCCACGAAAAACCAAAAGAGCGCCGGAATCGCCGAGCACTCCGACTTCGATGCGACCCGACTCGAGACCTTGCGCAACGCCCGGCGTTCCACCCATCTGTAAGATCGTCACTTCGGATTCCTTCAACCCGATCTTTCTTAACGCGGCGCGTAAAAAGGTATCTCCCCCCGACCCATACTGAGTCACGCCGATAATTTTCCCCTTCACATCTTTCATGCTGGTCAATTTGGAATCGGGCCGGAGAAACACTCGCTGGGAGGAAAAACTCGATAAGGCCGATAGCACAACCACATCCGCGCCCTGTGCGCGTGCTCTGAGAGAAGCCGGTGCGCCGGCGGCGGCGTAATCCAAATCGCCCGCAATCAACGTCTGAATGGTCCGCGGCGTGCCGGGGATCAAGATCACATCCGCGGTAAAGCCGTACTTTGTCAGAATCCCCGAGTCTCTGGCGACGCGAAGCATTCCCTGACTCGGGTTGATGGCAACATGCGCCAGAGTCAATTTCTCGGCCGCAACTGGAACCGCGGCCAAAATGCCAACCAGCAATGCAGCGTTCAGTAAAAATGATTTTGAATTTGCCACGCATCTTCATTTACTGCCCGCAGAATTTGCTGTCAACGGGCCTTGGCATTGTAGCTTTCACCCACCTTCGTTTTTGACGTCTGCCTCGATTCGCGCACCGGAGATAGCGCAGCATGGAAGCGTTCAGCTTGACCGATAGCGACATCTGTCATACGAAGTAGTCGGTTTTTAATTCCTATTTAATTCCTAAAGGAGGAAAACGTCATGTCCTTACACTGCAAGGCGAACGAAGTCCCCGAATACAATCGAACCCAAACCGGGGAAGCCGGAACCGGTCAGATGGTGGTACGTAAAGGCTACGGCAACGAGTGCAGCCTGATGATCGCGACCCGAAAGCCCGGGTATCATACCAAGCCGCACCAACACGAATCGGAGCAGATCAATTATGTTCTCGACGGCGAGATCTGGTTTTTCGTCAAGGATAAAGGCTACCTATGTAAGCAAGGCGACTTTCATCGTATCCCGGCCAATACAGTTCACTGGGCATTCAATCGCTCGGATAAAGATGCCACGGTGGCCGAAGCCCACGCCCCGGGATTGATCGGCGGGCGCGCCGGCGACAGCGCGGCAGCGCTCTTCGATGAAGGCGAGAAGCCGGAGATCCGCGGTCCCGGCACGAATCAGTTCGTCCCCTACGACCAGGCCAAAGCTGAGGCCGCGTACTTTAACAAATAGACGGCATGCGCACGTTTGAATCACGCTCTCTCCGGGCCGCGGGACTCTATACATTGGTGATACTGACGGTCCTGTATACGTCCGTCGCGGTAGCGCAGGAGCTTCGCCGGATTCACTACGGCACCACGACATCCACAGCGCACTTGCCGATCTGGGTTGCCAAGGATGCCGGGCTGTTCGCCAAGAACGGGTTGAACGTTGAGCCGATCCAGATTCGGGGCGGCGCTCTGATCACGATGGGAATCATGAGCGGGCAGCTGCAATTCTCCGGCGCCGGCGCAGAATCCGCCGTCGCGGCGCGCGTGGAAGGCGGCGATATCGTCCTGCTCGCCTGCCCGGTCGATTCCGATTCGGTGTATTTAATCGCTCGCCCGGAGATCAAATCGCCCGCCGAGCTCAAAGGCAAATCAACGGCCGTCACTCGTCTCGGCTCCACAACGCATTTTTATCTGCGCGCGGCGTTGCGGCAAGTTGGACTCGACCCGGAGAAGGACGTGACCATTTTGCAGCTCGGCACCGGCAGCGAAACGGTATCGGCGCTGGAAACCGGGCGCATCTCGATGGCAGCATTGACCAACCGTTACGCGATGCCCCTGCTTCAGCGCGGCTGGCCGATGTTCGTCGACCTGAGCACGACGGATCTGGTTTATCCCTCCTCGTGCGTCGCCAGCAGTCGCGCCTTCGTCAAAGCCGAACCGAAAACCGTCGACGATTTCTTGCGCGCTTATGTCGCGGCAATTCACCTTGTCAAGAAAGATCAAACCTTCGCCGAAAAGACTTTTGCCAAATGGCTACGAGAGAAAGACCCGTACTTAATCAAGAAAACCGTCGAATCTTACGCCAAACTGTTCAAAGCCAGTCCATACGTACCGGACAAGGGCATCGAAACCGTCCTGAGGGATCTCGCCAACCGGCGCCCGGTCCCCAAGGAATTTATCGGACGGCCGGAATTATTTCGCGATAACGCGCCACTGGAGAAAGCATTATCAAAATGATCAGAACACGAATTGTACACTGCAATGCAAACTTTCCCCGTCGCCTGAAAGGCGAGAGTGCTCGAACGGCAGTGTCTCTTCTGTTGATATCGGTTGCACTGCTCTGGACTCAGGCATTGGCCGCCCAAGAATTACGCCGCATTCTTTACGGCGTCTCGACTTCGATTTCCCACCTGCCGGTCTGGGTCGGCAAAGACACGGGGCTGTTCGCGAAAAACGGCTTGAACATCGAGCCGGTGCAGATTCGCGGCGGCGCGGTCAGCACCATGGCGATTATGAGCGGCCAGTCAGTGCTTTCCGGTGTCGGCGCCGGCTCGGTCGTGGCGGCGCGAGTCGAAGGCGTCGACATCGTGCTGCTGGCGTGCCCTGCCGACCTCGAACCGGTGTATCTCATCGCCCGCCCCGAGATTAAATCCCCCGCCGAGCTCAAAGGCAAAGCTGCCGGAGTTACGCGGCTCAACTCGTCGATTCATTTTTATCTCCGCTCCGCAACCAGAATGGTGGGCGTGGATTCAGATAAGGAAATGACCCTGCTTCAGTTGGGCGGCAGCGCCGAAATCAGCGCGGCGCTCGAGGCCGGCAGAATTGCTGCCGCCGCATTGACGATAAAAGACGTTTTGCCGTTTACGCAGCGTGGCTGGCCGGTGCTGGCCGATTTGAGTAAATCCGATCTCGTCTACCCCTCATCTTGCGTCACCAGCACTCGCTCGTTCGTCAAAACGGAACCCAAGGTTGTCAATGGATTCTTGAACGCCTACGTGAGCGCAATCCGGCTGATCAAGGCAGATCAGAAGTTGGCAGAACGATCTTTATTAAAATGGTTGAAGGAGAAGGAATCACCGACGCTCTCCAAATCCTTGGAAGCTTTTATTCGGCTGTTCAAGCCGATTCCATACGTGCCTGACAAAGGCATTGAAAACATCCTCAAGGATTTGGCGCTTCAGCGCCCGGTCCCCAAGGAGTTTATCGGGCACCCGGAGCTGTTTCGCGACAACGGCCCGCTGGAGCGCGCGCTGCCGAAATCATGATTTGGACGCGGCGAGTCAATTGACAAGCAATGAGCTTTTTCGCCCGCAAAATTCTTCACCCTCGCCCGCTCACGGGAGAGGGAAGGGGTGAGGGACCCAAGAAAAAGATCGGTCATTCACTTTTCATTTCTAGTTTGGTCTGCGCAATTTTTTGCCTGCTTCTCTCGCAACGAAGCGCCGGCGCCCAAGAATTGCGCCGTATCCTTTACGGCACCACCGCATCGCCCTCTCATCTACCCGTCTGGGTCGCGAAGGACGCCGGCTTGTTTGAAAAAAACGGGCTCAATGTTGAGCCCGTGCAAATTCGCGGCGGGTCGCTGATTACGCTCGCGATTATTACCGGCAACCTGCCGTTCTCGGGTGCCGGAGCGGAATCGGTCGTGGCGGCGCGGGCATCTGGCGGCGACGTCGTCTTGCTTGCGTGTCCCGTCGATGCCGATCCCGTTTATCTGATCACGCGGCCGGAAATCAAATCGGCTCACGACTTGAAAGGCCAAGCGAGTGCCGTGACACGCTACGGCTCGACAACGCACTTCTATCTGCGTGCCGCCCTCAAGCACGTCGGCCTCAATCCGGAAAGAGATATGACGATTTTACAAATGGGGGCGGGCCCGGAAATCGTCGTGGCACTCGACCGCGGAGTGATCGCAGCCGCGGCGCTAACGACTCGTTATGCAGTGCCGTTTTTACGACGGGGCTGGCCAGTGCTCGTCGATCTCAGCAACACCGATCTGGTTTACCCCTCTTCTTGTGTGACAAGCAGCCGCGCTTACGTGCGCGCGGAGCCAAAAACCACGCATGACTTTCTTCGCGCCTATGTGGGCGGCATCCGGCTGATTAAGAAGAATCACGCCTTCGCCGAAAAATCTTTTGCCAAATGGATGCGCGAGAAAGACCCCGAAATCACCAGGAAAACCGTGGAGTCCTATGCCCACCTGTTCAAAACCGCTCCCTTCGTTCCCGACAAAGGTATCGAAAACGTTATTCAGGATCTCGTAAAAGCTCGGCCGGACTTTAAAGAATACATCGGCTGGCCCGAGCCGTTCAGAGAGAACGGCCCGTTAGAAAAAGTTCTGAAGGAGAAATAAAAATAATGGAGTGATGGAGGAATGGAATGTTGGAGTGATGGACCTTGAGTCCCAGCACTCCATTACTCCAGCTTTGCAGTTATTGCTTCCACTCTAAGAATTCCAATCGCACCCCCTCCGGGCCTTCGAAAAAACAGACTCGCCGGCCGTCAGGCAAAACGCGCTCCTCGAGAATCTTCAACCCTGCGGATTTGATCTTGGTCACTTCGCCGTCGAAGTTGTTGGTGTCGATGGCAACATGTTCCAGACCGTAGAACTGGCTCAACTTCTGTTCGGTGAGAAACTCTGTGACGTTGAGCTCCACGCCATGGAGATCGAGGCGAAAATTCTTGCTGCCGTCGGGCCTGACGTTCTCCTTCAGAATTTTTGCGCCGGTGTATTCGACATAGAATTCAGCGGTTTTTTTCGGATCCGGCGTCTTGAGATGTAGATGATTGATTCTAAAAGCCATGATGTTTTTCCTCCTCAGCAATTTGTTGGGGTCCGCAATAAATAATAATTGAAATGCGTGTAGGGGCGGACCTAAGTGTTCGCCCTTCTCACAACCTATTCTGAACCGGCGGACACGTCCGTCCGCCGCCTACGATTTTTGCGATTCGATCCCAGCGGCTGGCGTTCGCCACGCTGCCAAAATTACATTAGCGATATTCCGCCCGCGTGTCTCCACCAGTTTTTTGCCGGTCTCTGCCGTCGCCGCCTGCGGCCAGCCGAAGTAGCCGCGCCCATTGCTGAGACTGTAGTAATCTTTGGTTTCACCGCGAAAGGCGTCCACATCGTAGTCGAAGTTCGGATCCAGTTGCGCAATGACTTCCCGTCTGACCGTTTGAGGAAATGCATAGAGCGCGAGCGAAGTCTCCGACTCGCCGCCATGGCCTTCGCGGTCCGGACGAGGACTTTTATAGAATGTCTTGATACCGGCGCGGTAGCACGTTTCTGTGACTTCATCATCGTGAGCAAAGCCCAGGAGGAGCGCCTGAGCGGCGTGCTCTCGGATGAGCGTGTTCTTAGCATCATCGAGCGCCTTCATGTGGTGCTTGTCGCGGTGGCCGTTCAGAATCGCCAAACGTTTCAGTCCATGGCGTAATAGCGAGCAGCCGATCTCGACCACCATAGAACGCAATGTCTCCGGTTCCAGGGAAAGCGTGCCGGGAAAATCGATCGCGGCGCGAGCGACGCCGTAATTAATCGTGGGCGCCACGACGACTTCGTAGCCCTCGGCTTCCAGATGCGGCGCCGTCGCCGCGGCATAGACTTCAGCGGCGAACGAATCCACTCCCAACGGCAAATGAGCGCCGTGCTCCTCCACCACGCCGACTGGCAAGATTATGATCGCTTTTCCTGACTCGGCAATCCGAGCAACTTCGGTGAACGGAATCTTGGCTAGCTCGAACATAATGCACTCCTAACATAGTTGGAGTACTGGAGTCTCGGAGTGATGCGTTACTGGGCTGAACCCACTACTCCACTACTCCAATACCCCATCACTTACTCCAATACCCCATCACTCCAGCTCTTGTTACCTGAACATATCTCTCAATTTTCTGCTCCACGAGTCGAGCTCTTCATTGCTCGGCAAACGCATCACGACAATCTGATCGTCTTTGACATCCTTTTTGAATTTATGATCGGCCTCGGGATGAAACACATATTCGCCAAAGCCGCCGAAAATGCGTTGTGACTCGGCGCTGAGAAAGAAATCGGTGAATAACCGCGCTGCATTGGGATGCGGCGCCTGGCGGTTGATCGCGGCAAAGCTCAAGGAGGCAAGATATTTGTTCATACG
>JBIOXP010000391.1:0-6427 GCA_044869705.1 Binatia bacterium
TACGTATCTTACCCGCGGGTCTGTAAATTGCTTTGCTGTCTCAGGCGTACTGTCTTCCGAACAGTTATCGGAAATTACAATTTCAAAGTCTCCGAAGCTTTGGTTTAAAATGGACCGCACGGCAAAGGGAAAGAGATCACTGCGATTGAAGGTCGGGATCACAACACTGAAGAAGGGTGTCTTCGATACCGTGCTCATGATTTAACTGTCCTTCCACCAAACAACCATTAAAACGTAAAGGTCGAATCAAGCTGCTTTCGTAACCAGTTTATCAGCTTCATGTTTGGCTTTCAGCAAACAATCATGCGTCATCGCGTACTTCCATTCCGCATACCGCCCAACTCGGATGATTCCAAAGCTGTCCAAAAACTTGTTCACTGTTTGCAATGCCGATTTCCGATTGTGATCAAAAATCACCTGACCCCATGGCGCAAACCTCACGTTAGTTGAGATCACCGCTTCGGGGCTTTCGATCAAGCCCATCTCTAGAAGTTCTTCTTTGACTTTTGCCGCCACGGCATTGGGCTCGGGAGGCAGCGGCTTGTAATCGGAGCCGCAAACTTCCACCGACATGCCAGTGCAACCGGCAGGCACGTTGTGCGGCGAGAGATTTTCCATCATGGTGACCCGAACACTGAGTTTATCTGCATCGTAGACATAGACCCAGTGATGCTTCAGCTTTGCCGGGTGTCTAACCGCGATATCCACGAGCCACATGCGCGTAGTTTTCAATTGCTCCGCGGCCTCCTTCACCGCTGCTGGGGCATCTTCGGCAGCTCGGAACAGCACCGGCAAAGGAATGGTGGTAACCAGGCTGTCGTACTCGGCCTGAGATTTGTCAGTGAACTTCAATTGGCGCTTAGCAAAGTTGATTCGTTCTAGTTCCTTTCCGTACTGAACCCGCGCGCCGATGGCGAGTTTGCGCAAGAAAGAAAGAAAGCCTCCTCTGGACGGATAGCGAAATCGCTTCACCCAATACGTCGACTTTCCTAGTGGACCTTTGTAGCCGCCTTTTACGTCGTCAACGCTTGGGTAATAGATCCGCGCGCCAATCCAATCAACTCCCAAATTTGACGGCTCGGTAGTCCAGTACTTACGTGTGTAAACGGCGGGAAATTCGTCGGCGAAGACTCGGCCGAAAGCCTGATGCAACCACATCTCGTAATTTGCCGGTCTTGTGAGCTCGTGTGAACGCGCCTCTAAAAAACTGTTCAGGCATTCTGTGCGTAACGGCTCGGGTATTTGATAAAGATTCGACTGAGCGGGGTGGTCGATCCAATGGCCTTTGTAATAGTTGGTCACTTCCGGTACACGTTCTTCGAATTCTCCATCGACACCATCTGCGAACACTTCTTTCACATATTCACTATCGGTGAAAAGCACGTGCGGCCCATCGTCCCAGGTGAATCCATCGCGTACGAAGCTAAATACATGGCCGCCGTAGTGCGGCTTCGCTTCATAAATCTGACACCGGTCATGGCCGATGTGAAAGGATGTGCTGAGCCCCGAGATGCCCGCGCCAAGAATGGTTACTTCTCCCATAATTCTCCTCTTTTTGAATCGGTATTACGCCGGTACTGGTTTGATCAGGTCATGCTCCACCAATGCCTCCGCGGCCATCTTGATGACGCCGAAGCTCAACCCCGAGCGCTCAGAAATGTCGAGTAGACTATGCTTACCGTCGGACAGGTTCAGCACCCAAAGCAGCGGCAGCTCTTGAACGCCACCGTCTTGCGGTCCACCGATCATGCGATAAAGACCGCGCTTGCCAAGCTGCGGCTCGCACATGGGATTCAAGCTCATGTATTTGCGGTTATGCTCAATCAAATCGATGATGGATAAGCACTGGGCAAAGGAATCGGCGAGAGCTCTCGGCTGCACGAAATCGAGATTGTCGGCCGAGGTGTGATACTCCGGGAATTCCCCGTGCGGCGATCGTGACAGACAACCGACCGCCAGGTTAAAGCCGGGCGAACAGTATTGGCGCTCGTCATGGCCGTAGGGGTCAAAATCGCGCACCTGAAATTCCTTGCCTGAATGGCTCAGCACGTGGACAACCGCCCGATCGATCTCGCTCGCGCCCCGCCGGCTTTTCTTGTAGGTCAACTTCCCTGCATCGCCAACATCCACCAACACCAGGCCATGCGCTATTTTGTCGGCCCGCTGCTGATTGACCGACAGCCAGGTGATGGAACCGATGGTCCCAGGAATAAACAGGAACCGATACGAATAACGCCGCGGCGCTCTGCCCAAATGCTGCGCCAGATACGTCGCCAGCGCCATACCCGAGAGATTGTCATTGCACAGAGAGGGATGGCACGCATGACAGGAAATCAGGAACTCGTCGGGAATTTCACCTTCAACGAAGTATTCGCCGTAGCTCAGCGATCCAGGCTGCAGGCTCGAATCTATCATCACCTCGTACTCGCCATCCTCGAGCTGCAGGAACTCATTGTGTCTAAGGCAAAAGCCCCAGCTCTCGTTGTAGTAGCTGGTCCGGTAGGGGATCCAGTCAGGGCGATCCGGCAAAGTAAAAAGATGCTTCTTAAGCTCGGCCAACGGTAACTTCGTTTGCACCGGGACACTATAGTTAACGACGTGCAGGTTCGATTTTTGGAAATCGATAACCTTCTCGCCGCGGAGGTTTCGCACATAGCCGTCGCGAATGTTCCACTCGAGCGGCACAATCCAATCAAAGACGCGTGTTCCGGATGGCACCTCGTAAATCTGCAGAGGAATCTTCTCTTGCAGTCTTCGCAAACTTTGGCGTAGGCCGTTTCCCGTGATGCTCCGGCAAATCGGGTACAACTCAGCGATCAGCTCATGGATAGCATGGCCGATCTCTTCACTGTCAGGACAAGCCGGCGCTTTCATATCGTCTCAACAGGCTCGAATTGTGCATAGCTTCGATCTTGGGACGAGATCACTTGCGGAGCGGACGGCCAGTCAATGGCGAATGCCGGGTCATCCCATCTGACCCCGCGGGCCTGAGAGGGCGCGTAGAATTCAGACATCTGATAGAAGACTTCAGTGTTATCGGCCAGAGTGAGAAAACCGTGTGCAAAACCCTCCGGTATGTAGAGCATGCGACGATTTTCGGCCGAGAGCTCGACGGAAAACCAATTCTGGTAGGATGGGCTTTGCGGTCGTAAATCGATAATGACGTCGTAGATGCCTCCCATCGTGCAACGCACTAGTTTGGCCTCCGCACACGGCGGCGCCTGATAATGCATGCCGCGCAAAGTTCCTTTTTTGCGGTTAAACGAAATGTTGCACTGGACCCAATCGGGCGTAATTCCATAAGCGGCCGCTTCCTTGTGACACCAGCTGCGCGCGAAAAATCCCCGCTCATCCCCCAGCCTCTCAGGCTCGATAATAAAAGCGTCTTTCAATTGCGTTTCAGTAAACTTCATGCGGGTGAGCAGTCAGCAGTGAGCTGTGAGCAGCGGACACGAGCAGTGAGCAACAACCAGTGCGCTTTACCGCTTACTCCGTCAACCCAAAACGATTTTTCGGCAGTGGAACGCCTCGGCGTAGCCCGTCTTTGAATTGCATTCGACGCCACGCAAACGATGCAAGGCTGAAAACGTTTCCGCCGTAAACCAGCTGCGCTGTTTTTGCGACTGGAAATATTCCAGCAGGTAATTGACTTTTTTCCGGCAGGTCGCCTGGCTTAGCGACACAAACAAATTCGGCGACATCAAATCGCCATCGAAATTCGGAACTTCATACTCGAGGATCCAGTGGTCCCGAAATGCATTCCACGTCAGCTCGGAAACGAGTCGATGATCTTGATGGAGATCCTGCCGATGATGAGTAAAGATGACATCGGGAACGAATTCACGGCTTACCTGATGCATGCGCTTTTTGATCTCCGCGCCGTGATAGGGAAAGAAACTATCTTCAAAATCCTCGATGATGATCGTGGTTTGGGCCGCGTCCCGCAGAAATGCTTCAGCACTGGATTTCGCCTCGCCTCTTCTCTCGGCAGTGGCGCTCAGTACGACCCAATGGACGCTCATCTCCGAACGGTAATTCTCGATCAGTTTTAAAATCGTTCCGCCGCAGCCGATTTCGATATCGTCGGCATGCGCCCCTAAGCAGAGAACCCGGTAAGGCGGCGGCTTTTTGAGCGCAACCTCGATCATGCTCTGGATGCTCGCGGTTTACGCCGTCCTGACAGCCTTAGGAAATCCCTGCCCAGGCAAAGGGCGTTTCCAAACCGCCCACGGTACATTGCCGCTGGCATACAGGTCCTCGAGCATTTGCTTGTCTTTGAAGGTATCCATGCACGCCCAGAACTTATCATAAACGTAAGCAGTCAGTTGCTCTTCTTTGATCAGTCGCTGAAACGGCTCCTCTACTAGTTCGCGGCCTGAATTGAGGTATTTGAAGATCTCCTTTTTGAAAACGTAGTAGCCGCCGTTGATCCGTATGTTCGAGCCTTGAATATCGTGCAGGCCGGTAACGACCCCGCCGTTCCGTGTCGACACGAAATGATAGCTGAGATTGGGTCGGACGTTCAAAAACGTCGCGATCTTGTCCTTCTTGTGGAAGTACTCGACAAGATCCGGCAAATGGAGGTCCGTCAGTCCATCGCAATAATTCGCCAAAAATTCGTCTTCGCCTTTGAGGAACGCCTGCACCGCCTTCAGGCGCTGCGCAATATTAGCGTTCATTCCGGTGTTCACGAAATGGATCCGCCAGTTTTGAATGTCGCTGTTTAAGAGTTCGATATTTTTGCCGCCGTTCGATAGCACAAAATCATTCGAAATACATTCGCTATAGTTGAGAAAATAATGCTTGATCGCTTCCGCCTGATACCCGAGGCAAAGAATGAAATCTGTATGGCCGAAATGCGCATAATACTTCATGACGTGCCAAAGAATCGGCATGTTTCCGATCCGCACTAATGGCTTGGGGGTATTCTCGGCGTGATCGCGGATTCTCATACCTAGACCGCCGCAAAACAAAACGACCTTCATGTGGGTTGCCTCCTTTTACTACGAAATCTGCGCGGCTCTTGCTTGTGATAGGACGGGCGAACAAACCCGAACCTCGGGTATTGGCACAACGAACCGTCCTCCCCAATCAGCAATGCAGGCCATTTGGTTCATTATTTCATCCTTGAGATTCCAAGGAAGTATGAGGACGTAATCAGGCTTGGTTTCACTAATCTTCGCGGGGTGAAAGACTGGAATACGGACTCCCGGCATAAAGTGGCCCTGCTTGTGTGGGCTGAGGTCGACGGCATAATCGATAAAATCAGTGCGCACGCCGCAATAGTTCAGGAGCGTAACGCCTTTGGCGGGCGCGCCATAGGCAGCGATGCTTTTCCCGTTATTTTTTGCGCCGATCAAAAACTGCAGCAGCTTGCGTTTTGTTTCCTTGACTTTCTCAGTAAACAACATGTAGGCCTCAATTTCGTTGAACCCCGCGGCTTGTTCGCGTGCCTTTAGCTCCTTGGCGCTTCGACTGATCAGTTTCGAACTGTCTTCGGCATGAGAAGCATAGATTCTCAAAGATCCTCCATGAGTCGGGAGTTCCTCGACATCGTAAAGCGCTAGACCGTGACGTGCAAAAACACGCTCGACCGTAGTAAAGGAAAGATACGAAAAGTGTTCATGATAAATCGTATCGAATTGGTTATTCTCGATCAGTTGCATAAGATGAGGAAATTCCATGGTGATTGTGCCAGTCGGCTTCAACAGTATTTTTAGGCCTTCAACAAAATCGTTTAGGGCCGGAACATGGGCGAGAACGTTATTGCCAATGATCAAATCTGCCCTAAGCCCGTCGGCGACCAAATCACGCGCCGTTTGCTCACCGAAAAATTTTACCCGCGTCGGAATACCGCGTTCAACCGCGACTTTGGCCACATTGGCTGCCGGCTCTATCCCCAGGCACGGGATGCCCCTCGCGACAAAATTTCTCAGCAGATAACCGTCATTACTAGCAATCTCGGTAACATGAGAATCGGAGCTTAATAGAAAGCGTTTCACTGCCATGTCAACGTACGATTGAGCGTGTTGCAGCCAGGTTTCCGAGTAAGACGAAAAATAAGGGTAATCGCTAAAAATGTGCTCCGGGCTCTCGAATTCTTCCAGTTGAACAAGAAAACACTGGTCACAGACATAAACATGCAGCGGATAAAATGGCTCGATTCGATTAAGCTGCGATGGCTTCAGCCATGCTTCTGCGAGCGGAGACATTCCTAAATCGACGAAGGTATGCCGGATTCGCGCGCCGCAGAAGCGGCACTCCGGCAGGTTCTCCAGTGTGTTCACAGTTGATTTGCTCCTTCACGAGGAGGGATACGACTGTGCTGCGTTAAAGCAGCGGAGCACGGACACCGGTCCATTCAAGATTGTCTGAGAGCAGACCCTCCTGCTTCAGCTGCCTCAGCACATTAAGCCGTATGAATCGA
>JBIOXP010000392.1:0-2114 GCA_044869705.1 Binatia bacterium
TCTTCGCTTTGCTCAGAATGACATTCTGACTGCAGCCTCGGTTGTATCATCCTGAGCAATGGCGAAAATCTGGACTGAAGGGCGCAGCGTGCTGCGCCCTACGACCGGAGACGATATGAATTTGCACACTCCGCTCTGCGATTTGCTCAACATCCAGGTGCCGATCATTCAGGCGGGCATGGGCTGGGACAAAGAGGGTATGACCACGCCGCCGGAACTGGTTGCGGCGGTTTCCAACGCCGGCGGGCTCGGCTGCATCGGCGGCAGCTCGATTCGGCCGGAAGTGATTCGCGAACGGATTCGCGCAGTGCGCAAATTGACCCAAAGGCCGTTCGGCGTCGATATCACGCTGCCGAAAATGGAAGACGTCAAAATTCCGGATCCGGACGAGGTGCGCAAGGAGATCGAGGAAAAATATCCCAAACACGCAAAATTCACAGATGAACTCATTCCCAAGCTCGGGCTCGCGCCGCAACCGCCCGACCGCAAGAGCTGGGTCAAGACACCGGCCGCGACGCGGGAGCAACTTAAAGTCATTCTCGAAGAGAATGTGCCGATTCTGATTATCGGCTTGGGCGACAGCGCGGAAGTCGTGCCGCTCGCCCATGAACGCGGCATCAAAGTGATGGCGCTTGCCGGCGCGGTCAAACACGCGCTCAGCCATGCGCGCAAAGGCGCGGACGTGATTATCGCGCAGGGCTATGAGGCGGGCGGACACACAGGCACGATCGGGAATTTTCCGCTGATTCCGCAGATTGTCGATGCGGTCAAGCCGAAGCCGGTGGTTGCTGCCGGCGGCATTTCCGACGGACGCGGTGTGGTCGCCGCGCTCGCGCTGGGCGCGGTCGGCGTTTGGTGCGGCACGACGTTCTTGGTCAGCAAAGAGTGCGGCATCAACCCGGTGTATAAGAAACAAATTCTCACCGGCACCTCGGAGGATTTCGTGCGCACCGCATATACCAGCGGGCATTACGCGCGGCATTTTCGCAGCCCCGTGATCAAAGCATGGCTCGAGTCGGGGCTGGAGGCGATGCCGACGCCATACCAGGGGAATGCGATGGACGAGATTCGCCGCGCCGCCGAAGCGGCCGAGCGCGTCGATGTACTGCACGTGCCCGGTGGTCAAGTGGCGGGGATGCTCAGCGAGGAGAAAAGCGCCAGGCCGGCGAAAGAAATCGTCGAGCGAATGGTCAGCGAGGCAGCGCAAATTTTAAACGATATGCGCAGCCGGTATGTGGGCGCGTAATCCGTCTCGGCTAGTAGAGATTGCAACGACAGCTCTGTCATGCTGAGCGTTAGCGAAGCATTAGCGTAGTGTTCTGAGCGCAGCGAAGAATCTGAGTTCCTTCACTACGTTCAGGACAAGCCTTCGGCTCTTGCTTCAGGATGACATCAACGGAATGGAAACTGTGAAGGCAGGACTATGAGCGGAGATTTTCTCAAAGGATTCAGAGCGCTCGATTTGACCGATTTGAGCGGGCAGCTTTGCGGCCGCGTGCTCGCAGATCTCGGCATGGAAGTCGTCAAAATCGAGCCGCCGGGCGGCGATCCCGTCCGTAACCTGCCGCCATTCATTACCTCTGCCGATGGCAAACGCTTGAGCACGGTCTTCGCGCATCTCAACGCCGGCAAAGCGAGTAAGGTTCTCGATCTGAACGCCGAAGCCGGGCGCGCGCAATTGCGCGAGCTGGTGAAGGATGCGGACGTGGTCATCGAGAGTTTTCAACCGGGCGATTTGGACGCTAAAGGACTCGGCTATAAAGATCTCGCGGCGATCAACCCCAGGGTGGTGATGGCGTCGATTACGGGGTTTGGTCAAACCGGACCGAAGAAAAACTTGGCGTGCAACGATTTAGTCGCTCTGGCCGAAAGCGGATTCCTGTATATTTCGGGAGATCCGTCTTTGCCGCCGGTAAAGCCGCCGGAAACCCAGGCCTATTACTTTGCGAGCTTGTTCGCCACCGCGGGATTGCTCGCCGCGCTTTACCGACGCGAGCGCACAGGGCGAGGCGATCATGTCGATGCCTCGATGCAGGAAGCGCTGGCGACGCAGGAACACATCATACGCTTGTGGGCCAACGAACAGCAGATCGCCAAGCGCGCCGGCAGCCAAC
>JBIOXP010000393.1:0-4772 GCA_044869705.1 Binatia bacterium
CGTTTTTACCAGCACCCTGCCGTGCGGCGGCGCGCCTTTTGTCAAAGAGCTCGAGCGTGCGATTGTGGATTACGGTCTGCACGGAGTGCTGATCAATTCGAGCCATCAGCGCGCTTACCCCGATGACGACGAAGCGAAAGCGTTTTTCGAGATCGTAAGCAGCTTGAAAATTCCCGTGATGATGCATGCGCCATCGGTCGGCTTCGGGGAAGAGCGCATGCGCGATTACCGCCTGGCCTCCAGCGTCGGCCGACCATTCGATGAATGTCTGAGCATCGCGCGCATGATCGTGCGCGGTATCTTCGAGCGCCATCCGGATATGAAATTCGTCGGCTGCCATCTCGGCGGCGGCATTTGCGACGTCATCGGCCGCATGGATTACGCCTATGAGCTCGGCGATCTCGCTTCCGGCTTGGGATCGTACGAGCCGATGCTGATCACCAAGCGGCCTAGCGACTATTTGAAAAAGTTGTACATGGACACCGTTGCCTATCATCCGCCGGCGGTCATGTGCGCCTACCAAACGGTCGGCGCCAAGCAATTACTCTTCGGCAGCGATGCTCCGCCGCTCCTGCCTTTGCTGCCGCGCGCAAAAAAAATTATCGAGGAATTACCGATCGCGGATTCGGAAAGAGACGACATTTTCGGTGGCAACGCACTGAAATTGCTACAGCGAGAATGAACAACCTTGGGCATTTGCCAAGCGGAAATAAAATTGTCATAAGGTGACTCGGAAAGGATTTGCTCATGCCCCTATCTTACGATGACCTGATCGAGCCAACGATTGTCCGACAGGTTTCCAAGAGCGTCGCCTACTGCCGCTGCACCCGAAGCAAAAACTTGCCGTTCTGCGACGGCTCGCACGCCGTGACCAACGTTCAGCCATTTATTTTGGAGCTCAACGAACCCGAAACCATCGCCATCTGCCGGTGCTGGAAATCCAAAGATCACCCTTATTGCGACGGCACTCACGGCCGGCTCGTGAAACCGAAGGAGCGTTCGCCGCGCCAACACGGCTGAAACCGACATTGAACTTGAACGGACTGCGCTAAGCATAACGGCTTGAACAGCTTGAACGATTCGAACGCCTTGAACTAGTACTGAAGGAGGTATTCATGGTCGACATGAAAAATCCCATCAAAGAAGCCGACGCCAATCCCGGCGTCAATCATCTAAGTCTGTGGCGAACCGACCTAGCCTATTTCTGGGTGATCAATTGCGAAGGCCGGCTTCAGGACGATATGCACTACCACGACAATGATGATCATATTTTTATGCTGCTCGAAGGCGAGTGCACGATTCGCACGCCGCATAGGGAATTTGTTCTGAAGCAGTTCGATACGGTGCTGCTGAAATCCGGTGAAGCTTATCAGCTGTGCAACACCGGCAGCGGAAGAATGTTACTGCTCGGCGCGGGCAACGCGGGTGTGGACGGCAAACCGAGAACCCGTGTGCCAAAAATTCCCAGCCACGTACCGGTCACAGATCCGATTGTTGCGTAATCACCGGATACTCGGCGCGTTGCCGGGCGACTTCGGCTCGGTAACGCCGGCTCATGCTTAGCAGCGTGAGAGCCGCGACCACGCATACGGCACCGCTCCACGCAAACGTCCAATTCATACCGATGGCCGACCCCGAGGCGCCGATGATCATGCTACCCAGCGACCACAAGCCGCGATCCATAAAAAACAGACTCAGCACCCTGCCTAGTAAATTATTCGGTGTTGAACTTTGAATCGCCGTGTTGGAGAGCGCGCGTGCGGAAATTTGACAAAAGCCGACCATCGCGAGGAAGAGAAACGACAAAGCGAAATTGTGCGAGAACGCGAACAGGCCGATCGCGAGGCCGAAGCCCATGGAGCTGAAGCATATGGCTCGAATGCCGACGCGAAGCTTGTTGACCGAGGCGAGCGTCAAGGCGGCGAATGTCGCGCCCAAGCCGGGCGCCGACATAAGCACGCCGAATCCGGAGGCGCCCACGTGCAGCACGTTGGTCGCAAACACCGGCACGAAGCGGTTGTAAGGAGCAACGAACGTGGCGGTGACATACGAGAGCCCGACGATGTACAGCATGCGCCGATTGCCTAGCAGATACTGAAATCCCTCCTTCACGTCCACCCAGATATTGGGTTGGTCGACACGCTTTTCCCACGGCGGCAATTCCATAAGATAAAGGTTAAAAATGAGATAAATGAAACTAAGCGCATTGACGAGAAAACACCCGGCGATGCTGATCCACGCCATGATGACTCCGCCCAGCGACGGCCCCAGAATTTTCGAAAAATTAAAGACCGAAGATTGAAGCCCGATCGCGTTGAGCAGTTCTTCCTTCGGCACGAGACTGTTTACCAAGGACTGACGGGCCGTCTGATTGATCGTGTTCACGACTCCGAGAAAGAAGGCCAGAACCGCTATATGCCAAAGCTCAATCAAGTCGAATTGAACCAGAAGCCAGTAAACGATCGCTTGAATCATGGCGAGCGATTGAGTGATCATCAGCACTCGTCTTCGATCGAAGCGATCTGCGATGGCGCCGCCGACCGCGCCGACCAAAAGCCGCGGCAAAGTATCGAAAAACGCGATGATCCCGATCGCCACGGGAGAGCGCGAGACGTGCCACACCAACCAGCTCTGTGCTACGTTTTGCATGAAATCGCCCGAGCTGGAGACCAGCGCGCCTTCCAAAAGGAGCCGGAAATTTCGATGCCTGAGAGATCGAAGGGTTCGTAGGTTGCGGAGACGTTGCATGTTCGAATTTTGCTACAAACGTCTATTCTTACGCGACTGCATCGGGTTTGCAAAGCACCTGGAAGTTTTTACGCGCGGCGAATTGTACGAAATCACCCGACGGACTAATATCGTTCGGTCGAGTGACACTCGTTGACGGTTCAGGCGGCGGGAGGCGGCCAATGATGCAAATGCCAATCGTCGATTTGCTTTCGCAGGCGCGCGAGTTGCTGCAAACGGGCAGGCGCGTAAGCGTCCTTTGGCAGTATTCGGATACGTTGGTGTTTCTTGCCCGCGGTCGCGAATACCGCAGCGAGTTCCATATCAATCCAAGCGATGAGACCATGCAAATGGTCAAAGGCGAGATGCGGTTGCATTATCGCACGCCCGACGGCAAAGAAGCGGTGGCCGTGATCGCCGAAGCCTCGATCATTTATACACCGGCGGGAATCCCTCATTCGCCGCGCTTTTCACCCGATGCGTTCGCGCTGATCTCCGAGCGCAAGCGGCGGCCGGGGGAGATCGATAAATTTCATTGGTACTGCGCGAAGTGCGATCAATTTTTGCACGAAGAGCAATTTATCGTGCATGATTATGCCGAAGATCCGGTTTCCAAGGCGTATAAAAATTTTTTCGATAGTGAGGAATTCCGCACCTGCAAGAAATGCGGCGATGTAATGCCTGCGCCGACGAGTTTATGAGTCGTACTGAAGGTTTTATAAGATTTCAGTACAAAAGATATCACCACCGGCAATTGGTAAAACGGTCAGCCCGAATGATTTTAGCGAAGGTCGATATGTGAAATTCCTGGATTCCCGCTAAAAACATGCGGGAATGACAGTGGCCGAGCCCGCCAGCGGGGAAATGGTGGACGGAGCTTGGATCAAGCGCCGCCCACACAAACATTCTTCAAATATTCAATTCGTTCGAGCGGTCGTATTCGTGGCGCGCCCCGGCCACCGCGCCCTTCTGCGGAAATAAACGATCGAGCGTTCCCAAGTCGTTGGCCGTGAGAACCACATCTGTAGCGCCGACATTTTCTTCCAAGTGCCCGATTTGTCGTGTGCCCGGGATCGGCACAAAATTTTGTCCCTGATGAAGGATCCACGCCAACGACAACTGCGCGAGCGTAATACCTTTATTAGCGGCGAGTTTTTCCAGTTCTGCTAATAAGCCCACGTTGTGCGGCAAATTCTCAGGTGAGAAACGTGGCGCTCTCCTCCGGCCGTCGTTTTCGCGCAGGCGCGCCGTATCGCGGACCGCTCCGGCGAAGAAACCGCGACCGAGCGCGTAATACGAAACAAAGCCGATGCCGAGCTCTTTGAGCGTAGGAATCGTATCGCTCTCGTAATCGCGAGTCCAAAGCGAATATTCGCTCTGCACAGCGGTGATCGGGTGAACCGCGTGAGCGCGGCGAATCGTTTGCGGCCCGGCTTCGCTCAAGCCGAGGTGACGTACTTTTCCCTGCTGCACGAGTTTGGCCATTGCGCCAACCGTTTCTTCGATCGGTATTTTCGGATCGACGCGATGCAGGTAGTAAAGATCGATATAGTCGGTCTGGAGTCGGCGCAGCGAATTGTCACAAGCCCAGGAAACGTACTCCGGCCTTCCCTCGACTTCACGGCCAGCGGCCCAGGGCTGCCCGCGCAGATTCCCAAACTTGGTCGCGAGCACCACCGCGCTGCGTTTGCCTTTGAGCGCTACAGCGAGAATCTCTTCGTTGTTGCCGTTGTTGTGATCCGCGGTATCGATGAAGTCGACGCCGATGTCGATCACTCGCTGTAAAACGGCGAGCGCTTGTTTCTCGTCTTCGCGATTGAGCTTGCCTTGGAATGGCGGGCAGCCATAGCCGATCGCGGACACTTTCAAACGATCTTTGCCGAGAAACCGGTACTGCATGGTCATTTCTCCCGTTCGGAGATGCAGGGCGCAGCATGCTGCGCTCCCTGCAGGGATCGCATTCGTTGTTAAAACAATGGCGAATTTGTCATTTCGAGCCAAGCGAGAAATTTTCTTCTCGCCGAACACCGGAAAGATTTCTCCTT
>JBIOXP010000394.1:0-4433 GCA_044869705.1 Binatia bacterium
GGTTGTGGCAATCACGGTTTGTGTCGCGGTATCGATGAAGACCAGGCGATCGTCGCCATAGACTGTGACCAGCAGCAGTCGGTCATCGGGCGTGAGCGCAATCCCGTTCGGCGCTTTACCGACCGAAATCGTTTTCACGACTTTGTCTGTTACCGTATCGATCACGTCCACGGAGGCCGACCCGTCGCCGCTCACATAAACTGTGCGACCGTCGCGTGTGATTGCCATTCCGTGCGGTCCCGCCGAAACGGGCATAGTCCGGAGAACTGCCCCGGAGCTGGTATCGATGACACTCACCGTATTGTCTTTGAAATTTCCGACATAGCTCTTAACCGGCCCCTTCACACCTGCGGGCGATGCCATCTGAGCGCACGCCAACGCGGCGACGCCCATCGAGAGAGCGCCGATGACTGCGGCCGAGAGCCGCGAGTAAGCTCGCTTTTGCTGGTTCTGGATTGCCATCATGGAATTGTCTCCTTATCTCTTGTGCTGCTAATTCGGTTATTTTTCCGCAAAAAACCTCTGCGCCAGTTCTTCGCGTCGTCGAGGACTGTTACTTATTGGACTGGCGGGGGAGCCGCTCTCAGGGCGGCGATCAAAGGCGCAAGCGCCCAATGACAACTGATCTTTTCATATCGCGTCGCCTCCTTTCCGGCCGTCGCGGCCTTCGTCACTATGACAAGAGCCGCTCGGCAGAAATTCCCGTTGCGAGGAATTTTCCTTCGCGATTTTTTGTTCAATGGATCTAGGCTGCGCTCGGGAATAAAAGGCGCGACTGCGCAGTCTTACAATGATTAAGTGCGGAACTGATCCCTAATCGGGAAGCCCGGCAAGCTGCTGAAAGACTGAACGGAAGCAGGGGTGAACCGATGCTAGCGCAACCACATAATGAGGGCCATGTGGCTGCGAACGCGTGTTAAAATCCAAACTTCACGGCCGAAAGATTAGAGCGCCGTCTCGGGCGGCGGTTTCGAGCTATTGGTGATTTCTGCGCTTGGACGAATCCTCGTCGCGATCATCCATCCTGGCGAGCAAGCGATTCAGCGCCGCAATCTGCTGCAGCAGCTTCTTATTTTTTGTGCCTTGAAACTGCAGCGCCAACTCATCTACGCGCCACTCGATCTGTGCGCGCGTGAACTTTTTCGGCAGTACAAATTGGATCGGCATCCGCGCTGTATATCGCAGCACAGAACTAAACGTCAACAACAGTTTTCCTGGTTGCAAATGTTTTGGCAGGCGTCAACGACACAAGCGGGATGTCGTATTCGGCCGACGCAAGACAACAGCGTTTCGGCAGGCTGCCCAATCAAATGTGCTGCGGTTGTTGCCTTGGTCTGCGAACTGCTATGGTCAAAGTTCACCGACTCACTGCAACAGCTCGCTATATTAACACTGGACGCGAGAGCATCCCCGAATGGAAATCTTCAACGCTGAATTTTTTATCTTGACCCTCGCGCTTGTGGGAGTTGTCATCATCATCGCCGCATTACTGTCCGGCCTGATCGATAGCAGCGATCTGCCTCAGGTCGGAGCTTTTTTGGCTCTCGGCGCCATGCTCGGCCCGGCCGGTTTGGGATTGCTCGATGTCACCCTGAACTCGCCAATCCTTCGCGTCGTCGCGACATTGAGTTTGGCTCTCGTATTGTTCACCGATGCCGTTAGCGTGAGCATCGCGGAAATGCGCCGCCATGGCACGCTCGCGTTTCGGGTACTCGGTCCCGGTACGCTCGTTTCCGCAGCACTGGTTTCACTGGCGGGATGGAAGTTGTTGGACCTTTCTGTTCCGGCAGCAGCGATACTCGGCGCAGCGCTCGCGTCGACCGATCCGGTGATGCTCAGGAGTTTGCTTCGACGACCTGGTCTGCCCGAACCAGTGCGCCTGGCGCTGCGCCTCGAAAGCGGTCTCAATGACGTTGTTCTCTTGCCGATTATTTTCGTGGCGATTCCTTTTCTCGGCAGCGATGCGTTTGTCACATCAACTCAATTGGCGCGGCTCGGCCTTGACTTGTTTCTTCTCGGGCCTGGCGCCGGAATCGCCGTCGGACTGCTTGGAACCTCCGCGCTCGAGATGATCAGACGTAAAACCGGAGTTCTCCGCGATTATGAATCGATTTATTCGCTCGGCATAGCATTCACGGCGTACGCCGCCGCGGAAGCAGTCCACGGTAGCGGCTTTCTCGCCGCCTTCGCGGCCGGATTGACGATCGCGGCGCTCGATGTCGAGCTTTGCGACTGTTTCCTGGAATACGGTCAAACCACCGCCGAAATGGCGCTGCTTTTTACATTCGTGCTCTTCGGCGCCAGCCTGATCTGGGCCGGATTCGCCGTGCTGAGCTGGCCGATCGCTCTCTTCGCGGTGGTCGCATTACTGATTCGTCCCATAGCATTTTTGATTTCCCTCGCGGGTACCCGATTGGATTTTCGCAGTCGCATGTTGATCGCCTGGTTTGGACCCCGCGGTCTTAGCTCGCTCCTTTTGATCCTCGTGCCCGTGTTTGCCGCGGTCCCCGGCAGCGAGCCGCTATTTTTCATCTGTTGCTTTTTTGTTTTGCTTTCGATCGCCGTGCACGGCGGTTCACTGATGTTGCTCAAACGCGACAGATCGCAAGGAAGAGCGCCTGTAAAGGAAGCGACGAATGTCGCCGATAATGCAGCGCCGGATTTGACGGCGCATTCAGTATCTACAGCGGATACAAACGGAAGCGCCGAACGCATGACGATCGCCGAGATGCGTGCAATCCAGCAATCGGGTGCGCCGCATCTTGTTCTCGATGTGCGCGGCGAACGGAGCCTCGCCGCGAGCGAGCTCCGTGCGCCCGGCGCAGTTAGAATTCCGCCAGATCGCGCGGTCGAGCGGCTCAAGGATCTCGATATCCCGCGTCAAACCTGGCTATTTGCCTTCTGCGCCTGAACGGATGAAGCGACGAGCGCCCGGGTGGTGCGCGAGCTACAAAAAGCCGGATGGAATAAGGCGCGCGCGCTGGTCGGCGGCTGGGAGGCTTGGCAATCAGCCGGATTACCGGTGGAGGCGAGAGCGATGGCAGCGATCTGAACTCAATCGCGAGACCTCGATGGAAGGGCTTGCCCGCGCGTATTTAAGCTCGCTAGTGCGACGAAATCGAATTAGCTGCGATCCAGCAACGACTGATAGTAGCCGCCGATGCCGTTCAGGACGTATTGTACCGCAAGCGCTGCGAGCACGATCCCTAATACACGGGTAAGAATCCGCACCTTGCCTTCTCCCAGACGCGCGATCAGCCGCTCGCTCGCATATAAGATGCACCAGCTAATGAGATAGACGGCCGCGCTGACCAGCGCGAGAACCCATATTCGGTTCGGATTTGCGCGTGCCTGGTTCGCGAGCAGCAGAATCGTGGTGATCGTACCCGGACCTGAAAGTAGCGGGATCGCCAACGGAAAAATTGCCACGTCCTCGCCGATCGAACCTTGTTCATCGCGCTCAGGCGACTGGAGCGCCGGCCGGTGGCCGAAGAGCATCGGCAATGACGTCATAAAGAGCAAAATTCCGCCGCTGATTGAAAAAGCAAACACGGTCACGCCCAAATAGCCAAGCAAGGCATGACCGCCGATTAGAAAAAACAGCGTGACACCAAAAGCAATCAGCACGGCCCGGAACAAAGTTTTGCGCCGCTTCGCCAGTTCCATCTCGGCCGTCAAAGCAACAAAACTCGGCGCGACGCCGAGTGGATCAACGACGACAAAAAGCGTCGCCAGAGCTTTTAGACCGAACTGAAGAAGGGTCTCGTCCATAAAAATCAGAATCAAATTTCAAGTTAACAACTAACACCGCGCATGGCGATCCATCTGGCAGAGGTAATAATCGTCAAAAGAAACAGACGTCGGAAACGCAGCTAGCGAGCCTCTGAGCCGGTTCGCGTCATGACTAGTCAGGATCGGATTTGATGCTAACGACGGGCTGGCGCGGCTTACAGCGGCTTGATCTGCACCTTGCGCCATTTGATCGGGCCGCCAGGTGCTCCTTTGTCGCCGTTGCCAAACTGGAGGGAGATCGGACCTTCCGAAAACTGCGCGTGTTGAATATCCACGGTTTTGCTGCCGTTGAGCACGACCGTTAAATGCGCGCCCTTGGCCGTGATCTCATAAAGGTTCCATTTGCCGCCGGCCTTCGGCATAGGCGCGACCTTGGCGATATTCGTGATGGCCCCGGTGCCGTAGTCTGGGTCTGCGCGTTGATCATAGATATTCACCTCGTAAGCCGTTTTGGAGCCGATCGTTTTCGGATCCGAAATGCGGATAAAAATACCGCTGTTCGTACTTGCGTCCGCCCAGAACTCCGCCCGGATCTGAAAGTCCTTGTAAGAGCTTTTCGAGACCAGGTGGCCGCCCTTTCCCCTATCGGCAACGACGGCGCCGTCTTCCGCCCGCCAGTTTGCGTCACCGAGTCGATTCCA
>JBIOXP010000395.1:0-5033 GCA_044869705.1 Binatia bacterium
CAGCGCGGATATTTCCCTGCTGGATAAACTGTCCGGTGGTGCCGCCGGTCAGACCCGCCACCTCCATGGCCGGTCGAATCAGCTCCGTCTCGATGCGATCAAAATCGATTCCCGCCTTGGTTCCGAAGGGACGCACAATGAAAACGTTGAACATCTTTTGCTCTTGCGGTTTTATTTGGCTGAATTTCTCCCGAGCTGATTGCGAGTGCTCTTAGAATAGCACTTTTGCCTATTCTCGGTCATTGCCGAAACTCGTTTAGTAAAGATTACAGCATGACCGATGAGGACGAGTCGAATTCACTTGACGCAGTTCGGATAGCACAGTTATAAGCGACAGGGCTAGCGGAAGGACTCGGGCAGCGCAGTGGGCTGGGTTGTAGAAACCCTTCGCTGATCAGACGGAGGCAACATGCACGCAGACTCGATCCGACTCACGCGCCGGGAGTTTCTGAAAAGAGGAGCCACTTTCGGGACCGGCGCGTTGGCCTTTAGCGCGGTATCACGACTCGGTCTTGCCGCCTCCCGCGATCGCGTCGTCGTGTTTCAAGGCGTCGGATTAGATTCTCTACATCCGTACGCGTACAGCGGGGGCGGCATCAGCGGCATTTGGCAGCACGTGATCGAGCCGCTGGTCGAAATGGATTTTTCGCGCAAGGCGTATGTCGGCGTGCTCGCCGAGTCATGGGAGTTTCAAGGCAAAAAATGGATTTTCCATCTGAGAAAGAACGTTCCTTTCCATGACGGCTCGCCGTTCACGTCGAAGGACGTGCTTTTTTCAATCGACCGAATGTCAAACGATCGGAAAAGCCTGCAAGCATCAAACTTTGCCGAGGTGACCGGGGTCGAAGCGCCGGACGATTACACGGTGACCATCACGACGAAACAGCCAAGCGCGGTTTTGCTCGAACGATTGAATAACCGCTTTATCGTCAGCCAATCAGCGACTGAAAAGAACGGCAACGAGCTCGACAATCACAAAATCGGCACCGGCCCTTACAAGCTGGTGAGTTGGCAACGCGCCGGAAATCTGGTGCTGGCGCGCAACGATGGTTATTGGGGTGCAAAACCCGAGATCAACGAAGTGGTTTTTAAAACTGTCAAGGAAGAAGCGGCGCGTGTCGCGGGTCTCCTCGCCGGTCAAGCCGACGTCGTCAGTAATCTGCCGATCGAAGAAATCGATCGAGTACAAAAAAGCTCCCGTGCGCGGGTCGAGAAGGTGCCGGGTTACCGAATGTATTTTTTGGTCATGAACGTGACCCATAAGCCCTTCGACGATAAATTGGTGCGCCAGGCGTTTAGCTATTCCATCGAGCCAAGTATTATCCTGAAGCACGTTTTCGAAGCTAACGGTTACGCGCTGAACGGACCCCTGAGCTCGAATATGATCGGTTACGATCCGGCCGCAAAGCGTTATCCGCACGATCCGAAAAAAACCCGCGAGCTTCTGAGCAAGGCGGGATATCCGAAAGGCTTGGATGTGAAGCTTTACCTCTCGCCCGACCGCCATCTTAAAGGCAAAGAGGTTTGCCAGGTCATCGCGCGCCAGCTTTCCGAAGGCGGTATCAGAGCGGAGTTGGTGCCGCAGGAATATCCGGTTTATTGGGGCCGCGACGGCGTCAATGGCGGCAAGCTGGCGTTTTACTATGCCGGCAGGTCAGCTTACGACGCCGATACTTTCTACGATCAGTACTTCCACACCGGCGTGACCAAGCGCACAGGCTATAGCAACCCTGAGTTGGACCGCCTGATCGAGGAAGAGCAGCAAACCGGCGATAGTAAGAAGCGCGTCAGCCTTTTACAGCAAGCCGGGCGGATCGTAATGGAAGAAGCTTTGGTCGTGCCGCTCTATACCCTGGCTGAGATCTATGGCGTCGCGAAAAACATTGTTTGGCAGGGAAATCCCAATAACGAAATCATTGTCGCCGGGATGAAGATCAAAAGTTAACCCAATTGGAGTGCTGGAGTGATGGAATATTGGACGGTGGGGATTTTCTCATGTCGCATTACTCCATTACTGCAATGATCCATCACTCAATTTTTCCATTGTATCCCATTCACCAAGCGCCTGACCCAACAGCGCGGCGTGAATTCCATAGGCAGCGAAATCGCCGGGGAATGCTTTAAACGCATCACACGCCGCATCCCGGTACTTCGGCTCCCTCGTAGCATTCGCGAGCATGAGAAAAAACGATGCTGTGAGGCCGTTTTGATCGATCAGAACCAAACGCGTTCCGAAAAAGCCCAGTTCACTCGGAGTACGATCAAAATAACCGCCCTCTGGGCATGCAAGTCGCGAAACGATTCCGTCCGCTAATTTCGTCGCGCGAAGCAGAAAAGTATTTTCGCCTGCGGCAACAAATGCGCGCATCAACGCGAGTCCCATTCGCGCCTGATCGATGAGCAGCCCGGGAATCTGTGGCGCTTTGTCGAAGTAATGAAACATGCCGTATTGTTCATCCCGGTTGTGATGCCACAGAAATTCCAGAATTTTTAAGGCGCGCTCTTGATACTCGGAGTGCTTTAGAGCTGCGGCCGCGTCCAGATAAGCAATCACGGCGAGCGCATTCGCATCGGTGTAGATGCACTCATCGATAATCGTGAAAAACTCATTACCGGAAGAGTTCGTCTCATCGCGCAGGAAATCCTCGCAGCCAAAGAACGCCGGCTTTGCCGAATCAAACAGCTTCCGATCTAGATAGCCGATGATTTCCTCGGCCATCCGCGCATGGTCCTCGCTTGCCGTGATACGAAACAGATGCAGACAATTCAGCAGCAACCCGGACTGCTCAATCAAAAGCTTTTCGCGATGAGGTTGCACCCAATCGGCGCCTGTGGTGGTGCGAAAATATCCCCCTTCGTTCTCGTCGTAAATTGCGCTCCTGCGCATGCGCTCCACCGTTAAGCGGACATGATCGAGAAACCTCTGGTCATGAGTTTGCTCGTAGCGGCAGAGTAAGAATTCGTTCACTTCCGGATGAATAAATTTCTGTCCGCGCCCATAGCCGCCGTTTTTGTCATCGGCCGTGGTCATAATGGATTCGGCAATTTCGTCAAGGCTGGATCGCGCGGGCGGTATTCTCGCTGAAGATTGTGGCAGAGCGGAGTCGGGGATTGCGCTTTGATCACCGACTCGCAATTGCTCTTTGCACCGCTGATATTCCATGTACACGTTCAGCAGAAGCTCTTTGAATTCCGCCGCAGGGAGATAGTTGGCGGCCGCAAGCAGCTTTCCATTCGGGCTCAAAAACGCAATTGTCGGCCACCCGTTCAGATTATACCGCGCGTCAATGTCCGGCCGCTTCGCATTCTCCACCCGCAAGGCCACAAAATAGGCGTTCAGCAAGGCCATATTTTCCCGGTCGGAGAAGGCTTCCTCGTCCATGCGTTGACAGTACCGGCACCAGAACGCGCCCAAGAAAACCGCCACCGGCCGGTCTTGCGCCTCGGCAGTCGCGAAGGCGTCATTCTCAGACTCGAACCAACGAACCAAGTGAGCAAGGTTCTTATTGGGTGAAAAGCGCAGCATAAGCCACCGACTGTTCTTTTATCATCGTTTCGCCATTGGAAAAATATCGTGCACCGGCGATCGTGAATTGAATTATTGATCCTGTAGGGGCGGACCTATGTGTCCGCCCTCCGGCGGGCGATCACACACAAGCGCCCCCTACAACAAATCGCCGGCCTTGTTTGACAACATTCCGCGCCGGGACATAAGATTGCGATTGTCGCTTTGTAGAACTGATCTGCGCCCACATATCAGAGAACCCCATGCAGCTCACTTTGGCAAATCACCCGATTACCGATTTGCAGTTCGGCACTCCGGCCCGTCTCGATGGAACGCTTCTGACGGTAGATAAAAATATTCTCCGTCGGGTTGTTCTCGAGGATCAAGCGTTCGCGGCGGTGGATTTCGAAATAATTCATCCGGGCGAGCTGTGCCGTGCCGGCCCGATTTTCGACGTGATCGAACCAAGAGCAAAAGCGGCAGGTTGCGGCGTCGACTTTCCCGGGATTTTGGGCACGCCAAGCACCGCGGGACTTGGGACAACCCACGTTCTGAGCGGCGCAGCCGTCTCCGTGCTCGCCGAGATTTCCCCCGACCTGACGCGCAGCGCCACGGGTAGAGTATTGGAGATGAGCGGTGCTCCAGCACGCGCCAGCGACTATGCGAATCTCCACCATTTGTTGATCATCCCCCGAACGCAATCCGGGCTGAGCCGTCAGGCGGTAGAGAAAGCTTATCGTCTGGCCGGGCTTCGGGTCGCGGTAGCGCTTGCGCAAACTGCTTGGAATCGGACAGCGAACTCGCTCATGCAATTTGATGCTGTCGGTCCGGGAGAAACCGGTCGTGAAGGTTTGCCTCGGGTCGGTTATGTCGGGCAAATTTTTTCGCGGCAACGCAAGCCGGAGGTGGATGAGCCGATTCTCTACGGCGCCAATACGGATGGCATGCTGCCCGTGGTGCTCCATCCGGATGAATGGCTCGACGGAGCTATCGTGCCTTCTCTTCATTCGTGGTTCGGCGGCACCGAAACCTATTTTTATCAAAATCATCCGATCATCCTCGATCTCTATCGCCGCCATCATGCTCGCGAGATCAATTTTGTCGGCACGATCGCCACGATCGCGGGCGCCGACAACTTCGATCGCGACCGCCATTGCGGGGCGGCGGCCAACCTGGTCAAGTGGAATTTGCGTGCCGAAGGCGCGGTGCTATCCAAATACGGCGGTGGCTTGCCCCATGCCGATCTGGCGGAAACCGCTCGGCTCCTCGAAACGATGGGAATTCGCACGGCGGTGATGGTCTCGGACGTCTCAAGAGATCGCCGTGTCGAGTCCGCGCTTTTGTTCAACGTCCCCGAAGTCGACGCCATCGTGTACAACGGCGGCAACAGCATGCGCTGGGAGTTGCCGCGGCTCGACCGGGTCATAGCCGCGACACCACAGTTCCTCAACTTGCTGAGCGGACCCATGACAATCGATGCGCCGAACGTAATCGGCGTCACGAATCAACAAGGCGCATCACGAATGAG
>JBIOXP010000396.1:0-8569 GCA_044869705.1 Binatia bacterium
GCAAAAAAAGCTCGTTCCAGTAGAGCTGTGTCGTCTTCGCGCCTAAACCGTGAAAGATTCCGGCGAATTCTACGCCAATATAACCGCCACCAACGACGATGACGCGTTCGGGCAGCTCCGGCAAATAGAACGCCTCATTGGAGGTGATCGCGTACTCGGCGCCGGGAAATCTCGGAACCACCGGCCAGCTGCCCACCGCGACGAGAATGTATTGCGCCGTGATCTTCTTGCCATCCACCATAACCGTGTGCGGATCGATAACCTCGGCATGTGCTTCAATGATTTCTATCCCGGCGTCGTTAAGAAGTTTTCGATAGACCTCGTTCAGCCGTTGAATCTCCTTGTTCTTATTCGCGATCAAGGTGGACCAGTCGAATCGGCCTGACGCGGTCCAGCCGTAGCCGGTCGCGTCGTGCAGATCGTCGCCATAATGCGATGCGTAAACTAGAAGTTTTTTTGGGATGCAGCCGACATTGACGCACGTGCCGCCGAGGTAACGTTCCTCCGCGACGGCAACTTTCGCGCCAAACGCGGCAGACATGCGACTTGCTCGGACGCCTCCTGAGCCTGCACCGATTGTAAATAGATCATAGTCGTACCCAGCCATAGGCCCCTCTCATTCGATCTCAACAGACATGAAACTACCATCCATGAGCACGAAAGTCTTGGCCACCCTTAGGGGTCTCTAGCCCGCGCATGGCGCCTGGAACAAGCCCGAATCCCATGGTAATCAGGAGCGACGAGCACGTTCATGGCCGAGAAACGCATCAAGAAAAAAAGCGGCGCGCCGCGCAAGCGCAGAAAGCTCGCAGGTAAAGCCACTGGACTAGCTTCAACTGATCTGCTCTCCACAGACGTTCCTCGCGATGTTGAAGAGCTGCAACGAGCTGTCGCTGAGGACGGCGGAAAAGTGCTCGCGACCTATCGGGAACCGTTTGGCGGTCAGTGGTTATTGCTTGCAGCATTGCCCATCGAGCGGGTCGAGCCAACTCCCTATCAGCGCAACTTGTCCGATACGCATGCGCGTAAGCTGGAAGGCGTAATTGCCAAGCTGGGTCGATTTCTCGATCCGATTATCGTGGTGCGAAAAGCCGGCGAGGAAAGTGAAACCCGCTACTGGACTCCCAATGGCAATCATCGCCTGTCTGCCATGACGACCCTCGGCGCCAAGTGCATTATAGGCCTGATCGTCCCCGAGACGAGCGCTGCTTACAAGATTCTCGCCCTCAACACCGAAAAGGCCCACAATCTGCGGGAGCGTGCGCTGGAAGTGATCAAAATGTATGAAGAGCTTGCAGGCTCGAACGGTGCCACAGAAGAGACCTACGGATTGGAATTCGAAGAGGCGGCGCTTATCACTCTCGGCCTTTGCTATTTGGAAAACGGCCGCTTCAGCGGCGGCGCCTATCACCCCATTCTGAGGCGTTCCGATCAGTTCATCAAAAAGCCTCTGAATGACGCACTCGAAATTCGTCGCGAACGCGCAAAAGCATTGATGGATCTCGATCAGACCGTGGTGAGCAAAGTCGAAGCGTTAAAGTCTCGGGGGCTGACCAGCCCGTATTTAAAAAGCTTCGTTGTCGCGCGCATCAATCCTATCCGTTTCCGCCCAAAGGATGCCGCGCCCCTCGGCTTCGATGAGGTCATGGAGAGAATGACCAAGGCCGCTGCAAAAATTAACGTCGAAAAGATTAGGATCGAAGATCTGGCCAAGTCAGGCGGAGCGCCGGAGGAATGATCGTTCGTATTTGTCAGGCCCGCTTAGCTTGCTAGAAGTGTCAGGCGCGTGGGTAGGTGGGCACCATGTCCGGCCGATACGTCCATTGCTTCAGCGGTCGGCCTTCGGCCAAGTTTTTCAGTTCGCGCTCCCAGATTTTTCGCAAAAGGAAAACCCCCCGATCGCTTCGGCCCAGGTGCTCGTTACCACGCACGGCAATCGCGCCTTGTCCGGCTTGCGCAATCTCGTCTTCCAACATTACAAAATCGACTCGACTGGGATCGATCTCGTCAAGGCGAAGCTTCCCCGATAATATCGCGCGCACCAGCTCCGGCCGGTCTCGTTCGGCTTCTTCGCGCAGCCTGCGCCGCTCTTCGATCCATGCGCGGCCCGCCGCACCGGTGAGTGGAATTGCCCGTACTTCGAAATGGATGTGGTTTTCGTCGTCCACCGGGACTTTGAAAACCATCACGTCGGCGCGCTTGATCCCGGGATCGACCACCTGGCCGTTGATGAAATTGATGTTGGGCATTCCGAAGAAAAAAGTAACGTCCTTTCCGTTCGGATATTTGGCATAACGTTTGACGCCCCATTCCGACTCTTCGACAGAGATCACCGGATCGCCTAGCACCACGTGATCGTCAACCGAGTCGCGGTGCCTTTGATGCACGAAGCGCACGTGGACACTATCCAACGAGTTGTCGATATTGTTGAAGTAGTTGCAAATTCGCCGTAGCGCCGCCACATCCAAAGAAATTTCAGCGGTTTCGAATCGCGCATATCGTGGCAATGGCGGGGGCGCGCCTTCGCCCAAATAAGCGAAGATCAGCCCAATATATTCTTCTACGGGATAACTCGGTACGCGCACCTTGTCCGTGAAGGATTGTCCTTCCGCCGGCTGCTCCACACATAGTCCTCTGCCGTCGTACTTCCAGCCATGATAAAAGCAGCGAATGCATTCGCCTTCGACCCAGCCGATGGATAGCTTGGTGCCGCGATGAGCACAGCGCGGCCCAACCAAGTATGGAGTTCCGCTGGCACTGCGATAAATCGTGAATTCTTCTCCTAGAATTTTTAGCGGTAACGCTTGCCCGGTTTTGAGCTCATAGGCGCAACAAATCGGCTGCCAAAAGGACCGCAGATAGCGGCCCGCCAAAGTTCCCGGCCCCGTGTGAACGAATTCGTCAAATTCCATTTTTTCCTCGAATTAAAACAGTGATGATTTAGACAAGCCGTTCAAACGATTTGAACTGAGCATCCCTCGTTACGCTAACCGCTACTCGGGAAATCGGCTCCGCACCGGTAATCCTGAGTAGGACCGAAGGTCCGTACCGGAGGACGAACTGCTTTAACATTGTTCCCCTAAGTCTCCAACGTACTCGGATGAAACATATCTTCCGGCGCAAATTTCCGGGTGACCAATCCCTGCCGCAGTGCGTATTCGAGCATCTTAGCAATTTCCGGTCGACTTTTTTCAAAACCCCAAACGTATGAATCAGCGCCCGCTATCGCGCGCTCTTCTTCCCAAAGGGCGCGATACCACAATCCGGTCATGTGGACGCGCTGTCGATCGAGCCAGCGATAGCACTCCTGCTTTGCTTGCTGCCAGGCGTCGAAAAGGCTCATCGCTATCCATGGGTGCTTATCGAGCAGACTCTTTTTGATCACCAGCGTGTGCTGGATCGGAAAAAAGCCGGTTTTTTTGTAATACTTTCGTTCTTCTTCGGCATAGTTCGGCAACAAGAAGTCTAGCGCGGGATAATCAAAAGGCGCCCAGGTTTCTGTGGTAATAGCCGCATCGATGGCACCCGAGATCAGCAGCTCACGAAGTCTCGCACCTTCTGGTGCAATCTCGAGCTTGAGCCACGATGGCGGTCGCCAGCCGCCGATTTTTTCTGCCCAGTTCGCAACCCAGGTGATCGAGCGTAAGTCGACGCCGTACTCCTCTTCTAAAATACCGCGCGCCCACAGAGCCGTCGTCGTAAACCACGTCTGCAGGCCCACTCGTTTGCCGTTGAGATCTCTTGGCGCATGGATCGCCGCGCTTTTATTGACGTAAATGTAAGAATGGCGAAACATCCGCTTGACAAAGATCGGGATCGCGGTAATTCCGAGTGTTTGCTGCTCCAGATCGGCGATATAGATGCCGGTAAAAAACTCTGCGATGTCGAATTTTCCTGCGCGTGCGTCACGCTGCCGGCTTCGATCATCAGAGTTAACGTAAATGTCCAAGTCGAGGTCCCGCGGTTTGACTCGTCCATCGATGAGAGGCTGGGTTCGGTCGTACAATGCACAGGTCATGCTAAGTTTCAGCCGCATAGCTTCTATTGAGAGCGAACGTGGCCCGGCTCAGGGATGCCAGCTCTTCGCGTGTAGCTCGCGCCCGACTTTGCGGGTAAGCGAAAAATCGAAAATCTTCGCCAACGGCGGCGCCTCTTTAAGGTCGAGCCGCTTCAGCACATGCTCCACGGCTTTTGACTGCATCTCGGAACTCAGGGTTCCGTCTTGAGTCATTGCGGGTCTCACCACCTGATCGTAAGCGCCCGCTGCGAGTCGTTCATTAATTTGCAAATAGCGCGCGAGGAAGGGAATCGTACCGGCTCGATTCTCTTTGATATGCAAAAAGCCTTTGTAAGTACCGCGGAGGAACCTTTCCAACTGCGCCGGATCCGACTGCAGCGAAGCGTCTCTCACCAAAACGCTTCCTTGCAATTCGACCAGGTCCTGCTTTGGAAAAGAAACCAGCTCACGAAATCCGGCTTCTTCCGCTTTGAATGTAACCGGGGGCGAAAGCATCGCCGCATCCACGGTTCCGGCTTGCAAGCCGGCGAAAATTGTCGGCATCACTCCCAGGCTAAGCACCGCCACGTCCCGGTTGGGGTCAAGGTTATTTTGCCGCAGAATCTCGCGCAGCAAAGAATCCGGCCCGCTGCCGATTCCGGAGACACCGATCCGCTTTCCTTTTAGCGCCTTGATGTCGTGGATCTCCGGCTTTGCGAACAGCCAAAACATGGCTCGGTTGTAGGTGGTAAACAAAAACTTGCAGGGGGAACCTCGTAACAGGGGCGGTAGCCCGGCGCCGCCTACGGTGGCCACCCCGACATCCCCACTCAGCAACGCGCGGCTCGCGGTCGGGGCGCTCATCAGAATCAGCTCGATATCCAATCCCTCTGCACGATAGTAGCCTTTGTCCCGAGCTATCGTGAACGGCAGCACAGCCTGCGTTGTACTCGGTATCGCGATTTGAAGTGCTTCTGCGGATGCATCGCGAAGTGAGACAAGCATTGAAATCAGCAAAATTAAATATCCGATCACCGCTCATCACCTCAGAATTCGACTACTATTTCCCGGAAGTGCTGCTTGAAGGCTCGGATAATAATTAGCCGCCGGCCGATTGTCCAGCATTCGAACTGAGTTACCGCTGAAGATTCACCCGTGAAGATCCTGTCAAATGAAGTACAACGGCGCCGCGGCGCTTGACGCTTGCGCTCCACAAGTGATTAGATCCGGTCATTTCACTTTCTCACACACGGAAGGAGAACAGTTTATGGCCGAAACGGATAAAGAATATCTCGTTGGCACGGTGCGGCCGACCAATCGGCCAGAAGCCGGACAGGAGCTCGATCTCGACACGCTGATTCCAGCCAAGATCAAATTTTTGTCCTCGACCATGAATTTCACTCGGGGCACGGAAGAAGAGTTCAGCACGTCGATGCCGGGTTACGAAGCCAAAGCAGCGGAGTTCGCTAAAATGGGCGCCGATCTCGTCCGGCCCAGCGGCGCGCCGCCTTTCATGCTGCTTGGCTATCAGAAGGAACAGGAGCTGATCAGCAGCTGGGAAAAGAACTACGGGGTGCAGATGTTTACCTCCGGCCAGAATCATGTGCACGCGCTTCGCACCCTCGGAATCAAGAAATTCGTTGGCGCCACCTACTTTCCGGAAAAGATGAACAACATTTTCGCGCGTTATTTCACCGACGCCGGTTTTCAAGTGCTCGCGATGGAAGGGATCGATGCGCCATTCGCTGCCGTCCCGAGTGTACCGCCCGAAGAAATCCTGGAATTTATGAAGCGAAGCGCCGAAAAGCATAAAGATGCTGAGGGCATTTACATGCTCGGCTCGGCGTGGAAGACCGTCGCCATCGTTGACGAGCTGGAGAAACAAACCGGTCTGACCGTTGTCCATGCCGGCCCGGCGCGCGCATGGGAAACGCAGTTGCGCTTGGGACTTCGGCACAAGATTCCAGGCTACGGTCGGTTGCTCGCGGAGATGCCTGGGTAGAGTGACATTGGGCAGCTCGAGTCGGAGATCGGAGCTTACAGATAATCAAATCATTTCTCAGAAAGGATTCTCTTTTGAAAGTTGCCGCCCGCATAATCAAGTTTTTTTCGATCCTCGCGATAACCATCGGACCAGCGAATGATCTGCGTGCCGCTGCGCCGTATTACGAAGGCAAAACCATTCGCATTATTGTCGGCACCTCACCCGGCGGCGGTTACGATACCTACACGCGCTTGATCGCCCGTCATTTTGGCAAGCATATCCCGGGTGGCCCATCGATCATCGTCGACAATATGCCCGGGGCCGGCGGCACCCTGTCGGCGAACTATCTGTTCAAAGTGGCGAAACCGGACGGCCTAACGATTGGTCATTTCGTCGGCGGCCAGTTTCTACAGCAACTCCTCGGTAGGCCGGGCGTCGAGTTCGATGCGTTGGGCTTCGGTTACATCGGCGTGCCCGCGCAGGATAATTTTGTCGTCAGCCTTGCGAATACCAGCGGCGTGACCACAATGGAACAATGGTTGGCAGCGAAAACACCGGTCAAATTGGGCGCCATCGCCCCCGGCGACGGCACCTACGACACCGCAAAAATTCTCGAAGCTACTCTAAAATTACCCCTGCAACTCGTCAGTGGTTATAAGGGAACAGCGCCTATCCGCCTCGCTGTCAACGGCGGCGAAGTTGCGGGGTTGAGTAATTCGTGGCAATCCATCAAGTCGACCTGGCGTAAAGAGCTGGAGAACAACGAAATCTCGCTCATCGTGCAGCTCGGTCCAAAGGCTCACGCCGACATTGGCAAAGTTCCATTGGCGACGAGCTATGCCAAAACTGACGAAGCGCGCAGGCTTATCGCCGCGGTGGCGCAGGCGCACGGCGCCGCTGTCCGGCCTTACCTCGTGCCGCCGGGAACGCGCAAGGAAACGATCGATATTTTGCGCCGGGCTTTCGATGAAACGATGAAAGATCCGGAGCTGCTCGCGGAAGCCGCCAAGGCAAACCTGGAGTTCAACCCCGGCACCGGCGAGGAGCTCGAGAAAAACGTCCGCGAATTGTTGAAACTCGACCCACCGCTGGTGAACAAGCTCAAAGAGATTCTTAAGTAGCGCCACTAATCACAGAAAGTTGATCATTTTGCGAAAAGAATGGCCGGTGGTTTTGCTCGCGCTCCTCATTCTGGCCCGCGGCGGCTCCGTCAGCGCGCAAGAACGCATCCGTATCGCGTGGGCCGGTGCGAGCCCCGCCAATGCCGCGATTTGGGTCCTGCAGGAAAAAAAGATCCTGCAAAAGTACGGTGCCGAGCCCGAGATCATCAGTATCAGCGCAAGCCCGATTGTGTCGCAGGCGCTTATCGCGGGAGAGATCGATGTTTCGGCAACCTCTGTTGCGACGCTGTTGAGCTCGAGACTGGCCGGAGCCGATACCGTCATGATTCTCGGGATTGTCCGCACTTTTGTCGATCACATCATTACCGCGCAGAACATCTCTACGCCGGAGCAATTGAGAGGAAAGATTGGCGGTGTAAACCGGATCGGCAGCACTTCGGATCTGGGACTTCGTTTCGCACTGAGACGCCTGGGAGTCGATCCGGACAAGGACGCCAAGATCATTACCGCCGGGGGAAATCCCGAGCGTTTCGCGGCGCTGTCCAAGGGAGTGATTAACTTCACGATCATTCCCGAGCCATTCGTGCGTCAAGCATTGCAGCTGGGCTTCCGCGATTTGTTCGATATCGGCTCGCTGAAAATCCCGTTTTGGTGGAACAGCGTCTTGTCGCGCGAGGCGATCGTGAAATCGAAACGGCCGCTGCTACTAAAATTTACTCGCGCAATGATCGAAGCGATTCACTTCAACAAAACCAATAAAGAAGAATCGAAAGCGATCTGGGGAAAATACCTGAAGATCTCCGATCAGGAAGGACTCGAGCGCGCCTGGCGCGCTTACACGGCCGCGTATCCGGAAAATTTGCTGCCGACTGCCCAAGGCGTGAAGACCGCCCTCGACGATCTCGCGCCACGTGATGTCAGAGCCGCGGCTGCCGATCCGCGATTATTCGTGGACTCGACCTTAGTGCAGGAAGTCGAAGCCACGGGGTTTATTAAGCAACTCTACAGAAAATAACCCCCCACCTTTTGTTCCCCTTACTCATCGAGACTTTGTCTCAAGGAGAGAATCACATCGCTGTCAGTCTGATTAGCTTCGGCAATACTCAGGGCAGGCTCCGGCGAAGAATCTCATGCTTCCGCATCAACAACAAAACAATATCCCTCGGCTGCGCAGGATGACACTCCGATGCAGTCTCGTGGCAGGCAGGAGTTAGCCGACTGAACGATTTGAACGGCTTGAAGTTTCGAACGTCTGCCTCTACGCATAGCGCGACATGGTCTGCGGCTTATAATCCTCCGGCGCCTTGATGACCACGAGTTCCGGCTCGATGCCGTAGAGCCTTCTCGCATTACCGCCGAGCATTTTTTCCTGGACGTTCTGCGGCACCTGCCATTTGTTCATGTTGTCGATCGCTTCCCATACGTCCGACGCATCGAGATGCGGCATGTCCGAAGACCACAGCGCGA
>JBIOXP010000397.1:0-40659 GCA_044869705.1 Binatia bacterium
GTGTACCGGCTTCATTCGATGGTGCCCGACCTCATCGAATTTCGCGACCTCAAGCGGGATCCTAACGTCATCCGCCGAAAAATCCCGGTGCTGGAAACGGTTCGTGGCAAGGCAACCGGGGCGCTGCGCGACGAAGGACTCGCAAACTGGGCGCTTTCGATGGGCCGTCAAAGACTGGGAGCTTTGACGCTGCAGAACAGTCCGCTTTTTTTGCAGAACTTGTCGATGCCGCGATTGCCTGGCGGCAGCGGCAAAATCGACGTTCTCGCCCTCGACCTGATTCGCGATCGCGAGCGCGGCGTACCGAGGTTCAACGAATTTCGCCGCCAGTACGGTCTCAAGCAGTTGACCAGCTTTGACGATTTTGCCGATCCCCATTTGCCGAAGGACTCTGCCGAGCTTGCCGAACAGCGCCGGCTCATCGGCATTCTGCGTGAAAGTTACGGCCAACACCGCTGCGACGCTGCCAAAGTGATCACGAAAGCTCAAGTGAACGATGACGGTACCCCGATCAATGACTGTTTGGGACATGAAGATGACACTATCGTTGATAACATCGAAGATGTGGATGTTATCGTCGGCATGCTCGCAGAGTTTGCCCGGCCGCATGGCTTCGCAATTTCGGAGACGCAGTTCCAGGTCTTTATCCTCAACGCATCGAGGCGTCTTTTTAGCGATCGTTTTTTTACTTCCAGCTTTCGTCCGGAGTTTTACACCCAACTCGGATATGACTGGGTAATCAACAATGGGCCGGAAACGATGATCGAGAAGGGGCTCTCGAATGGGCATCAAATCGAAGTCATGCCGCTCAAACGCGTGCTGATGCGAACCATTCCAGCGCTTCAAGCCGAGCTCGTACCCGTGATCGACGCCTTTGATCCGTGGGCGCGCGACCGCGGTGAATACTACTCGCTGCAATGGAAGCCACGGGAAGGCGCCGAATCGGATGAATCGTTCAAGCGCTGATCGTGTTATCGGACAAATTTTTGCCGAGTGAGTTGGCTATTTCGATCTATCTGGATGTCCACCTGGTGGGCTTCGACGCTCTTTTGAGTAGGGGACTCAGTCGCCGCGGTTAGGCTGTTTGCGAGTAGATTGGCGACGCAGCCGTAGCTCAGGTCGTTCATGTGCAGGCCGTCGGCGGAAACAATTTCTTCTATTTTATACCGACCGCTCGAGACCCAGTGCCGCATCAGGGCGAAGCGCCGGAAAACTGCAACGTTCATGTCCTTGGCCACCGCGTCGATGGAGTCGACGATCAGCAGGTGGGTAGGCCGGGCGATAATGCGCGGCGAGAACTGGGGATCCATCAGGACGACATCGGCGTGCGCGGACTTGAGACGATTTACCCCCTCGCGAATAGTCGCCGTGTATCCGTCTACGTCGTCACTGGTGAGCGTCTGATTACTGCCGGTCTGCCATATGACCAGCTGCGGATGGTAAGCCAGCACGTCACGCTCGAACCGAGCCAACATTTGGAACGCCTTTTCGCCACCAACTCCCTGATTCAGCACCGTCAACGCGAGCTGCGGGAAGTTTCGGTGAAGGTCTTCCGCGAGCAGCGCGGGATAGGTGTGAGCGGAATCCGAGGCGCCGATGCCTTTTGTCGAGGAAGAACCAATACTGACGATGACCAGTGGCTGGCCCGAACGAATCGCTCGGGCGGTACTCGGCAGAGGCACTTTGAAGCGAGTAATCTCCGGGGGCGCCGGGCAATCTGGCATTTTGTGTGACTCGGCCGCCGATCTGGTTACGACCAGCAATGCGATTAGTCCGGCGGCAATCGCCGACCAGCGAGTGGTTCTCATCGGACACTCCCCGACTTGATTCCGGGGGCATTTAGGGCTGGCATCCCGCGCATTACGAAATCGGCCATTGCCCGCCCGATGCAGCCATAAAGCTTGGCGGCCACACGCCGGCGTTGATCAGTGTCAGTGACTCTTAAATCCAAGAACCCGCTCTCCGCCCAATGTCGCATCATACCATGGCGACGAAACAACGGCACGTCGCTGGCGTCAGCGACTTGGCTCATGGCAGCAAGATAAGGCTCGAAATGAATTACGGCTTCGCTGTCGCGCGAAAACTGCATGTTCATCAGCACGGTTTCGATCCCGGCAGTTCTGAAATCCTCTATTCCAGCCCGCAGCGTTTCCCTAAACTCATCGATATCGGTTCCGCGAACCGCTTCCATGGTGCCGGTCTCCCAAACGACAAGATTGGGCTTCATTGGGATGACCTCACGCTCCAGCCGTTCCGCGGCCCGCTTGGCCGTTTGCCGAGCCACGGCTAGATTGACGACCTTTATCCGCCCCGATGGGAATTTCTCGGCGAGCGCTGCGCCGAAACGCTCGGGCCAGGCGAGGTCGGGCTTTCCCGCGGCAATGCTCAAGCTCGAGGCGCCCCCGAGCACGACGATGACGACTTCTTGACCGTGAAGGATGGCCTTGGGGGTTTTCGTCAATTGCGGCTCAGAAATGTAAAAGCGCTCGGGCACGGAGCAGTCCCGCTCCTGGGCAAAAATCGGCGCCGGTGCGCAGAGAAGCCCGATTTTGCCGGCTGCGATCAGCGTAAAACTTCGGCTCATCAAACGAAGCATCATCGTCGTGTCCCTCCGCCGATTGCTGGTGCTCGGAGCGCCGGGCTCCCGGATACGCGCTGTGCAGCGGCGAACCACTCCATCAACGCCGCCACGCTGATCATAATGGTAATACCGACCGCGGAGACAAAGATCTGCATCAATGTACCGCCGAAAAATTCATTGAGCACCAGGTGCGCCAGCACCGACAGCAGGATCGCGAGGCAAAAGATGTGGAGGGAATTTCGCCCGCAGATCAAAAAGGCCCGCGCACCGCGACTCGCCAAAAACTGCGCCTGGGGATGAATCAGGCGCGACACGAGGAGCGCAACCGCAAGCACATTGGCGAACCGGAGTAGCCCCAAATCCCCTTTGCTCAACAACGGCCACAAGAATTCGATGCTGACGGGAACCGGAAGCGGATCGTAGAGGTCGTGCAATGTCCAACTAAACCGGATCACAAATCCGGCAAGGGCGGCGGCTGCCGCGAAATAGAAGAGCCAACGCTGTTTAAGCGATGTGACGCCGCCGTGATGATTACCGCGCCAGCCGAGCCATCCACCCAGGAAGAACAGACACTGCCAGGCAAAGGGGTTGAAGAACCACACATGGTCCGGACCGGGATAGGCCGACAGTGCTACCCTTTTGTCGAACTGAACCGCCAGCCAGAGCGCTGCTGACGCAAAAATCACAACCCACGGGCGGGAAATAAATCCCCTCAGCACGAAAGGCAATACTGCGAGCAGGACGATGTAAAGCGGCAGGATATCCATGAAAGCCGGCTGGAATTGCAACATCAGCGCTTTCACGACGGCCAGTCCCGGCTCGTTGAGAAAATTGGCGGCGCCGAACTCCTCGGCGTAGATCGGGTTGTTGAGAGCACCGACCGTAAATCCGACGGTCGCCATGAACATCATGAAGAGAAACACATGCGCGACGTAAAGTTGCCAAACCCGGTGATAGATGCGCACCCCGCTGAGCAAAAAACCATGACGCTCCATGGCGCGACCGTACACCATGCCGGCGGTATAACCAGAGATGAAAATGAACACCTCGGCGGCATCGGCGAACATCACCGATTGGATGGTAAATCGCGCTAGGATGTTATCGGGCATGTGGTCGATGAACATGCAAAAGAGAGCCAAGCCACGAAAAAAATCGAGCCGCAAGTCGCGCTGCGCAATCGACTGACTGCTCGGCACAGCAGTGATTTCTTCCGAGTTACTTTTGTCCACCGGGGTCAACGGGATAGCCGGTGTGTCTCGGCGCTCGATTCTATCCGGGTCGTGTTGACGGGCACGAAGCATCATTAACCTAGTCTGTAACCGACCAATTGTGAGTTCTAAGATATCTCTGGGCTGGTTTCAAACCCAGCCGTCCGGCAGAGGGAGCGATGCCCGGCTGCGGCGAACGGAGACTCTCATGGCGGAGTGGAATTCCAGCTTTGCGGTACGTTTCGTTCAGTCTGCGTAAATCGTCTGGATGCTCGGTCAAGTCGTAAATAAAAATAGAGTAGCCCGATTTTAGCGATCGGGGCACGCGAATCTTGCTTAACGTTGTTCAGAACCCTCAAGCTCACGCTGCTGGTACTCGATCACAGCGAGGAAATCAGTGGAGGCAACAATCTTCAAGTTTTCCTGTGGGTGGTTAGTTAAAAACTCGCTCGCTTGGCGCTTGAACGTCAAACAAAGGAAAGCCTCATGCTTAGCGAGCAGCCGCTCCAGTCCTTGCCGATCGATGGTTTCCACATGATCGCCGAGATAAAAACGGGGCGCCGGGTCCGCTACACCAAACGTGTAAAGTAGCGGCACGCGCTTCGCAAAAATCGGGGTGCTTCGCAGTAACCGAACTTCCGGGCTGAAATCGAGAATATCGGAACTTTCCACAAACGGGCCGCGGCCATTAGCGATGCCAGGCAGCACGGCCAGAGTAGCGAGCAGTAATACGGCAACGCGTACCCGGTGGTCATGGACGAGTCTCATGATGCCAAGAGCGGCTACGAGAGCCGCACCCGCAAAAACGGGCGTAAGATACCCGCCGATCTTGGTTCTTTGTAGGCTCACGATCGTGAATGCCGCCAACGGCAAGACGCTAACTCCGGCAAGTAACCGATCGCGTTTAAAAATGGCGACTCCTACGGCAAGTGCTATTCCAGCCGCATGAACAGGAGCGAGGAATCCGGCCTTATCAAAATAGGTCTCCAGATAGAAGAACGAACTCCCTTCGTGACCCTCTAACGGCCGAAGAAAGCGGTTCACGATATGAAAACCGAGGTATTGATCAAGAAAAGAACGACCATGTGTGATTATCGACCAAACGTGCCAGGGTAGCGCTACCGCTAAAGCTACAAATGTGGCAACCGCTATCTCTTTGGAATGTAAAAAGCGGACGCCGTGCTTTGCGACGCCGATTGATAGCAATCCGGGGATAAACAGAAAGGCGGCCACCGACTTCGTGAGGATGGCGAGCCCAAAAATTGCGCCGGTTGAAATCATAAAAGACGGTCGTGTCTCACCGTGTAGGAGAAGAACCACCGAAAGCATTCCCAAAGTCGTGAGGGGAATGTCCATCATCGCGAGCCGGCTATATGCGACAAACTGAGGGACACCGAGCAGTAAGAGCGCGGCCAGCAGGCCAGTCGTTCGGTCACCCATGCGGCGCCCGGCCAAGTACTGAAGCGCGATGGCAGTCGTTCCAAACAGCGCGCTCGGAAGGCGCAGAGCAAACTCTGTCAGACCGAATACAAAGGAGCTTGCGCCCATCAGCCAAAATGCAAAGGGCGGTTTCTCGAACCATAAGCGGTCGCCATAGCGCAAGGTCAGCCCAGGATGTTCGAGAAGTTCGCGAGTTACTACGCCATAGATTGCTTCGTCCCAATTCGCTAAACTTTCCAGCCCCAGGCCCGGGAGAATGACAATGGCGGCAATGACGGCAAGGCCGACGGCTACGGCGATGTCGCGACCGTCGAAGACAGCTACGTGAAGTCCAGAGTGGCTGGCCGCGGATTTCATACCTATTTTGTTTGAGCCCTTAGCTCATCATCTGCTTGCCAATTGAAGTGTAGCCCCGTAGGTCGGCTCAGAGACGTTCACGGTGCAGATTCAACCGTCCATATCGGTGGAGCAAATTCGCGGATAACACCCACGTTATCGCCGTCCATCAAGGATCTCATAAGTATGTTCAAGGACAGCAAACCCCGTTGGGCGGAGGAGGCGAAGGCTGAGCTGAGAGTCGGCTTGCGGCGCGGTCCATTCAATGGCCCCCGACCACGTCGTACCCGAGGCGAGTGTGGGCAAGGCGATCGCGCCGTGCGCAAAGACCCTCCGATCGTCCAGCGCAGCCACCGTCCACGCCAGAGAATAGCCCTGTAAGCTGTAGGCGGGCAGATCACGCTCGACCGGACCGCGAGCCCGCAGGATCACCGCCGCACGGTAGCCGCCGTTGGGGGCCATGGACATGCGGACACTGTCGAGTACCGCGGGGGCATAAGCCTCACGCAGCACGGTCCAAGAGCCTCGCCGCTGACGCTGCGCATCGACCACGCCCATCGCCAGCCCGTTTGGCGTACGATGGTCCTGGTAGGTAAAGAAGATGGCGCCCGCGATGAACGGCCGGCTCCGGAACGCCGGCAGTTGCTCACGGATGAGTTGCTGGCGCACGTGATCAGCGGCCGCGGAGTCTGACGCCTGCTCAGGGGGGACGGCGTAATACTGCGACTGGTCATCGCCGCCACGCGGATGGATCCACTCCCAGTGAGCGGCGAAACCGTACTCCGAAATAATCACGGGTTTATCGGGCCAGGCGGCGTGGATGGCATCGAGCACCGGACCGAGCTCGGCCTTGGGCCCGCTCCAGGTGCCGAAGTATGCGTTGATCATTACGATGTCTGCAAGGGCGGTCGCATCGGCCCAGGGCTGATGTCCCAGGCGGTTGGAAGCGAACCCGACGGGTCGTGTGGGGTCGAGGGTTTTCGCCAGCGCGATCATCTCGCGGACAAACTCGTGTCCAGCCGTGGTATCAGAGGCAAATTCGTTACCCACACTCCAGGCCCAGACGGCAGGATGATTGGCGTGGGAGCGGATCATCTCCTGGAGCTGCTGCCGTGCGAGGGCTCGGACGGGGGGGTACGATAACTGCGCTGCGGAGAGCTGCCAGACCGGGATCTCGGGGATCAGCAGTAAGCCGTGGCGGTCGGCATAGTCGAGGACAAACTCCGCCTGCGGGTAATGTATCGGACGGGAGAGAACGGCGTTCAAGCGCTTCACGTCGGCGAAGTCAGCCGCCATTACGGCGAAGGGCTCCGCTAGGCCGTACGCAGGCGAATCGGCGTGGCGCGTAAGCCCCACTAGACGCACGGGCTCGCCGTTCAGATAGAGGCGGGCACCGCGCTGCTCGATCGTTCGGATACCGAACGTCTCGTCCGCGGTGTGGAGGATCGGGCCGTCAACGGCTCCAAGTATGGCTTGCCAGCGATATAGATGCGGGTGATCGAAGTGCCAGAGAAGAGGGTCTGAGAGCGTGGCGGTCAGGGTGATCTCCTGGCTTGCACCTGGCGGGAGGTGGACAGCCGTGGTTGGGGTGGCGGTCAACACTGACGGTCCCGCGGTCTCGTGGCGCACTTCGCCCCTCAACAACCCATCCAGCGGTTGGTCCGAGGCGTTCGTCACCGTCACCGTGGTCGTGACGGTCGCCGTTTCGGCCCGGCCGACATCAACGAGGGCGGGGACCGCCACCAGCCGCTGCTGCGCAATGAACGCCCGGCTCGAGACGTGCACGGTTGCCTCGCGCACGACCCCTCCATAATGCCACCAATCGTACGACCAAGGCGTGGCGAGGGCTGCTGGCAGGCGGTCCATGGCCCGCCGATTGTCCACCCGTACGGCTAGCACGTTTGCCGCTCCCGGTTGGGCCAGGCCGCTGACGTCGAACTCAAAGGGGGTATAGCCGCCTTCGTGCTCACCCAGATAGACCCCATTCCACCAGACCTGAGCTAGGTAGAAGACGGCGCCAAAGCGCAGGCGCACATGCGCCTCCCGAGCCATAGGAGGCAGCGTGAGCTGCCGTCGGTACCAGCCGATGCCCGCATAGTCGGCATACTCCGGCATAATGTTCCAGGTGTGCGGCACAGTTACGGACCGCCAGCCGGTGTCATCGAATGCCGGATTTGCCCAGCCCCGCGCGTGCCCCTCACCATCGGGGTCGATTGCAAAGTGCCAGGTACCAGACAGTGACAGCGTCTCCGGGGATACAGCGACGAAAGGGCGGGCATTGGCCTGAAATGACGGGGCGGTTGGGATCGGGTGGTGAACTAAGGTACAGCCTCCCAGGTCACCGACCAAAATGGGTCCGAGGAGGAGCACAATCAGCAAAGTGCGTAGCTGCGTGGCGCACATAACGACTCACTCTTAGCTCTTTCCGAGGCGAGCGTGCGTATTACGGAACCATCGGCTGGCCTTCGCGCTGAGGAGATGTCTCTGCTTTGGTTCGTTTGAAAACATCGGAGGCAGCGGTGGCGGCGCGCACGACGATGATGGCCAGGACCGGGTGCAGCGGCTCGGTGTAACGCATTTCGGCCCAGGTGATCGAGTGGACAAGCGTGAAATACGCACCGATGGCGATGAACGGCAGCAGTGGTCGGATACGACCGCGCAGCACTAAGAACACCAACGCGGCCAAAGCGAGTATGGGCAACTGCCGCGCCACAAGTATACGGAACACCTTTAGCGGCGGGTATGAGAACCAGCTGCGCCTCATGTGCCAGTCGTACATCTCCCAATACCCCCACCCGACCCACAAATAACCGGCCTTCTTCAGCGAGTAAATGGCGTATACCATCGGCTCGGCCCAGATCGAGTGAAGCCCGCGCTGGTTGAAGTATCGATCGCCTTCGATCGTGTGCGGGTCATACCCGCCATTACGCTGGGGGTTGAGCTCATTAACCCAGATATCAGCCATCTCCCGGTGACGTTGCACTAGGTGATAAAACTCCGGACTACCCTGCCACAGGGCGCCGGCTGAGATGCTCAGTGGCAGGAAGCGGTGAAATGTGCGCCAGTTGTGGTAGGTCCACGGCACGATGACCGCCACCATGGCGAGGACAAACGCTATGCAGATACCGGCCTTCTGCTTCAGGTGCCAGCGCCAGGGTAGCAATAAGGGCAAAACCAGTGGGAGCAGTGCGCTGGTGGGTCGGCAGAGGGTGACCAGGGCCATGCTCGCTCCGGCTACCGCGAAACGCCACGCCCGCGGCGCCTCCAATGCCCATAGGAGCGCCAGCAGCGCCACGAGGAGGAGCGGTGTGTACACGATCTCGGCATACATGTAGCGCGCCTGATCGACCAGTAAGTCATCGACGGCGACGATCCCGGCCGCGACAAGCGCCGGGATGATCCCGGCGAAGCGCCGGGCTAGTATGTATGTCAACGGGATGGTTGCCATACCGACGAAGGCCTGAACGTACAACAGCTTGGCAACAGAGCGCTCGTTCAAGGCGAAGTAAACTCCGGCGATGAACATCGGGTACACCGGCACGCGCACAGGAGATTCAAAAAACACGCCTTTTACCAGAGCGTAGGCTAACCCTTCGTAACCGCTCTCGTCGCCGATTAGGTGTAAGGCCAGTTCATCCGGTGCCTCGGAAATCCTTTGCCTGACGGCGTGCAAACGCAGCAACAATGCTCCCACCATCAGCAGAGTCAGGGCTACAGCAATCCATGTTCGGAAACCAGCAGGGATGGGTAGCGGAGACATAACGGATTTATTTGTCTGGTCGCCGATAAACAACCGAGTTTTATAGCCCGAAAAGCACTGGACCACCAGATGAGTTCAATTCAGAGTACAACCGTAAAAGGATCACTCCCGCCCACACCGTGATCGGATGTAACGTAAATCCAAACCTAATCCGCGGGTACACCGGTGATGCTTGCAACTTGCGCCTGGACATTCTATTTATGCGCTCCTGCTCGTATTTCTTTCCCCTCTTTACTTCATCTATTCTCTTCTGCGCAATTCGGGTTCAACGGAAGGTTTCGGGGATAAGCCTTTGAGCGGCGACTGTGGACGCGGCAGGCGCCCGACAGTCCTCCCTTCCTTCGGCTCTCTTTGCAGGCGAGGGCAAGGCCCAGAACCCCTTACGGCTGGCGACCTCCCATATGGTCTTTTTCGACGATATAGAGGCGGTTTAGGCCGAAGACGAACGGAATGGTCCCCGCGGGGTGAAGGTGGTTCTTCGCCAGGAGGTCCTTTACCGTCTCGTCCCAGAGTCCCTTGGCCTCCTCGTGCCCGATGCCTCGCTCGAGCTGATCGGGGTCATAGCGCCGCCGGATGGCGTGGACGACAACGCCGACAACGGGATTGATCATGGTGATCAGCAGTTGCCCGTCATCCTTGAGAACCCTCCGGGCTTCCTGCAGCACCTGGCTCCGCTTCGATTGGGGCACGTGGTTCAAGCAGGCGAGCATGACCACAGTGTCGAAATGCTTATCTTGGAACGGCAGCCTCGTAGTATCACACAGCACATCCGTCCCCGGCCATGGCCAGACATCCACTCCGATGGCTGTGCCCTGTCGTAACCTGTAGCCTCGCGCGAGCTGGTTCGTACCACACCCGATATCGAGCAACAATCCGCGGCAGTGCCGCAACGTGATTGCCACTCGTTCCTCATCAATAGGGGTGAGACCGAGGGCTCGGGCGCGTTCCGACGGTAGGAAAGCGAGCAGCGGAAAGCACAAACGGTCTTTGATCTTCTGCCAGTGCGCCAAGACAGAACGTCCCTACAGGCCAACTACTCGCGATGCGCCGAAGTTCGACTGACTGGCTCCGCCAGCTGCTCCAAGGCCATGCTTCTAACGATTTGCGTAATCTCCTCTTCGACCCGGTTAAGCGTCAGATGGATGCGGAAAATCAGATAGAAGGCGATGACGAAACTAACATATATAATTAGATCGGCGCCCCTCCCAATTCCGACAAGCTCGGCCAGAAAAGTACTGGTATCGGGGTGGCTAACAATAATGGCTGCGCCAACCCAGACTACGAGCCAAAAAAGTAACTGGAACGTTCGCATCTCCCGGTATCTGTATTTAAGAACACCTTTCACCAGGGCAAACAGAATGAAAGCAAGAAGAAAAAACTGGATCGGTTTCATAGCGCCCCCTTCTGCACTTTCGCCAAGACTAGTTTCCCTAGAGTACGTAATCCGACCTTTAGACTTTGACCTTTAGACATAGAATAGTCTGTATAAATAGCCCTTATCGGAACTTCCGTGTACCTCAAGCGGTTTCTGGCGGTCTCAGCGACAAATTCCGAGCTCACCTCCATGCCGTTGGTTGTAATGTGAATACGTGATGCCGCCTCGTGAGAAAAAGCCCGCAGACCCGATTGAGAATCTGTTGTCCGAATCCCGAAAAGAAGGTAGGTGACCAGGTCTGCGATCCAGTGCGCCACTCGGCGGGAAGTAGGTATCCCCTCAGAGTCCTGTCGGCGGCTTCCGACCACCACGTCCGCTTTGTCTTTCTCGATAGGCTCAATGAGCTGCTCGATGTCATTGGGATCATGCTGGCCGTCCGCATCGAACGTGACGATGACCTCCGCCCCGAGACGCAGCGCGGCGTCGATTCCCGTTCCCAATGCGCCGCCGAGCCCCCGGTTCAGGACATGGCGGAGCCAAATCACCCCCTCGTGGGACGCTAGCTCACCGGTGCGGTCGCTGCTGCCGTCGTCGATGACAATGAGGGTTGTAAAGCCGTGCTGCTTGAGCCCTCGGATGACCTCGACGATTGTCCGCTCCTCATTGTAGGCGGGGATGACGACGACCACTTGCTTCTCAGTCATGGACATTTACTCCTCTGCAGTCACCCGTCAGGCCTTACCGCTGCGTCAGAAACGGTGGTTGGTCTCACCATCTTCGTATAAGAAGAAAACTTCCGCCTCGGACAATCCGTGGCGACCCGGTAAACAAAAACGCTAACATGCGCGTCGTATAGCTCAATCCCCTGCCAGTCCTACGCGACGCCATCGCGCTGGATCTTGCATCGCCTGAATCGGCGCTAGCCCACTCAATGACATCCAGCGCGAACGGTGCCATGCATTGACGGCAAGCTCGATGCGTAACTGTCTGTGGGAAGGTGGCCCGCTAAGCCCGAGCGCTCGCCAGGGCAGCGAGACCTCAACTGTAATACGAGGCTGATCGCTTCCAAAGTACGTCGTCGTTGCGCCAGGAACAGAGTGGCAAGAGACTTGGTCCGCGCTGCACAGCAATGGCTTCATCATCGGGGCGCCGCGCTCGGGCACCACTCGAGGTGGAATCATATAGAGCTTGAAGCGATGCGGCCCGCCGCCCGCGTCAATGCCCCAATCCACCTGAAACGCCTCTTGCAATGGGAACTCGCCGTCATAGGCCAGCAGGTCTGGATCGTAATAATCCATCGCGATTACAGCCAGGTCTACGCCATCGGGATTCCAGGCCATGTATAGATCCCCGAACGGGATTTCAGGATCAGGGGCAATGAATGGCCCGAGCAGCGCCTGCTCTTTAGGCCATTCTCTTAGGGATCGGTCGCGGACATCGATCGCTGCACGGGGAATCTGCCAGGCGCCATCGCGAACCGAAGGGGTGGGTGGCGTCTGCTCATGGAGGGACGGCAGGTTGGGATTGACGCGACTGAACCCTTCCACGAGGCGCTCATAGGGTCGGTCATTGATATCAACCAGGCCGAAGTTATAGTCCTCGCCGTCCTCACGTCCTCCCTGCGGGTGGTCATAATACTGAAACCAGTGGAGTCCGACGATCTCTGGCTCGCGGGCGAAACGCTGTGCGGCCGCCATCGCACCGTCGGCACGCTCAGCCTGCGTGGGGACGGTGAGCAAGTGACCGTTGTTGAGGTTGCCCGAACGATTTTCGTCTGCGGCAAAGAACCACTCGGAGATTAAGATCGGTTTACCTGGTGCGAGTTTTCGCAAGCCGTCAAAAAAATATCGCGCGAGCCATCCATCAGGGCTATCGACATTGTAGTTAGTCGATATGACATCCACATACGGCACCATTGCTCGGACCGCGATGGGATCGTAATAGATCGGCAGGCGGTCGCCCATTATCAAAGCCTCAGGATCGGCCTCTCGAATCGCATCATGCGCTATGCGGTAATATAGGCCGGTGATGATCCCGGTCCATTGCCGTACAAATTGGATTCCGGCACCGCCAGGTCGCAACTGCGGCGTGGGTTCCGTATGGTGCAGCAAATCTTCGAACGAGGATGTGCCTGGGGGCGGAACGAAATCGTGGCTAAACCGGTCCCAGTTGTCGCCGTAATATTCCCGCAACCGAGCGATGAGCTGCTGTTTGGTGTGGTTCGTTGCGGGCTGCTTCAGATAAAATATGAAAAGAGCACCATTCCACCAGCCGACTTCGTTATCAACAAAATAACCGATGCGGTAAGGGTTACCTTTGTAGGGAAGCACGAGGCGCCGTGCCAACGTGTACATGCGGTCGATCGTGGCGGGATCAAATGGGTCAAACCAGTGAAAGCGGGCGGTCCTTCCCAACTCGAGATTGGGAGTGGTCGGTAGGTTCAATACCGTCGGTGGCAATGACCACGCCCCGGCTGTGTTGAAGCGCCAGACCTCTAGTCGTTGCTGTGTTGCGATAGCCCAACTTTCCAAGTCTGGATAGAAGCTCCCCCAATGGTAAGCAATATGTCCGTTATAGGCGCGTTGAGGAGCACCTCCATCGAGAACATTAACACCGAGCGAAAAGAAACGGTTGCCACACGGTGTGACCAACCAGTGCACACCGCCGCGGACAGTCGTCCGCCAGCGCGAATTAGGCGCCTCTTGCAGGTCTTTGCACAGCCCCGAGGAGCCGCTGGAAACGATCGTCGGCGGGGCGGTGCAGGCGAGCAGCAGAGCACTTAAAGCGAGCACGCAAATGCTCGGCAGTAGCGTCCGATGAAGTATCACTTTTCCTGAATTGCTTCGCCGGGCTTGACATAGAGTGTCATGAGTACTTCGAACTCAACACCTCGTTTCGTACCCCTATGAAGTTCCTCGCTTTCGATCATGTACCCCACGTTGACAAAGAGATCTCGATACGTGCGGATGATCCAGGGACGGAGAAGCCAGTCCTCGGTCTCATCCATACTATTCGCCAGCATCAGTCGGCCGCCGCTGTTTGTTGCCTCGAAAAGCTGAACGGCGAGCCAAGCCACATCAAAAAATGGATAGAGCCAGCCCAGATAGCATATCGTTTCGCTAAAAACCACCAGATCCCACGGTCCATCGATCTGTGGATGATATTCCATGACATTCCCAACGCGGAAATCGATTTGTGTTTGGCCGGAACTTAACGAACGGGCTCGATCGATGGCGGCCTGCGATATGTCCAGAGCAACAATGCGGTCCGCGTGAGCAGCTAGCATGCCCGTGAGGTAACCGGCGCCGCATCCGATCTCGAGTACTCGACCGTAACGCCTGCCCTCGACCATTTTGAGCAGCTGTGCACAACGATTCCGCTCATAATCCGAGCTTTCCAAGTCCCATGGATCGCCGCGTTCCCATAGGCTCTCCATGAAACGCCGTATTTTCTGATCAATAAGCTCGCGCTCCGTCATTGCCCCCAGCCTTATGGCTTTCGAAAGATTTGGCCTCCGGAAGCTCGGTCATCACGAATGCTCGCTCTACTTTTGCCAAAATTCCTTCAAGTGCTCGCTGATTAACTTCTCCATCGCTCGTGCTGGTTCTGCATGTACGACGTTGCTCGCTCAAACATCGCTTAGCGGCTGATTGCCGGCAGTACGAGTGTCCAAGAAGTTGGTAAACGACCGAAGACTGATTCCCATCTCGGTTAGCCCGGCTCGTACTCGCGGATCGCACAAGATGCTGAGCTCCTCGAGACGCTCCCGAGAGTACAGGGTCTGCAGGTCGCACTTCGAAGCTGGATGACATGCCAGCTCTGTCCAACCCGGAGGTAACATCTCCAAAATCCCAAGCAGGCCATTGACGCTGATCACGCCGGGCAAGGCGGTACCATCGTCCGCTTGCCCATAGAAGCTACCGCAATAAGTGACTTCCGGAGAGCAACTTCGGAGCGGAACTCCCAGTCGGCGCGCGATGTCCAAAAGAATGGCACCGACTGGCTCACGCAGGTGCACATGCTGGTGGGAATCGAGGTGAGTCGGAGGATGTCCCAGCAGGCGATCGAACACACCGAGCTGATGGTTTATTTCGTCTCGCACCTCTGTCTCGCTTTTTAATGACACTACGCTGTAGAGCGGCACCCATTCTCCGTCGCGCAAAATCTGTTCACCGAGATCGATATGTAGACCGATGCTCAAGGCCGGATACTCTCGGGCGTAAGCGGCCGCCTCAGCGGCAGCGGGCCAACGCACCATCAGACTGGCGCTGGTGACGATACCGTTTCGAGAAGCGCTGATGATACCCTGGTTGATTCCACGGCTCTGCCCAAAATCATCCGCGTTGACAATCAAGTTTTTAGCGGCATTGGTTCCTTCGGAATGCACGCGATTATTAGAGACGTCTGGGAGCATAAGCGTTGGCCTCGCCTACAAGCCTGCTTCGCTCATCACCTGCCGGAGTAGCTTTTCAGCATTGAAATACTCCGCGGCAATTTCTTTGGCAGCCTGCGAATGCCTAGCATAATCACTATTGATCTCCTCAATTGCAGGAGGGATATCCTCGAGCTTTTCAAACGCATACAAACCGAAGCCAGTGGGAATAAACTTGCTGAAACCGGTCTCCTGAGTGATTACTGGCTTGCCGGCAGCGAGATAGCAGGCGCTTCGCTCACTGAACCAACCGCTGCGCAAGCGTACGTTCATGTCCTTGGCGACCGTGAGTTCGCCGCGGGCAAGCCAAATGTACTCGCGGTAACTCTCTAGCGTCTTGGAAACCTTATAGGCGTCTTCGATGCGCCACCCGTGGGCTTCGAGGATCTGCACGGCGGCCGGATCGTCTATGGCCAAGGCCAGAGAAAATTCCTGAGCCGTGCGGCTCGGCAGCTCGACGATTTTTAAAAACTCGCGATGCTTGCTCCAGGAGTAGCGTTCGCCGTTGTGCTCTAAGTCTTTAACCGACTGATCCCAATGAGCAATAGTCGTAAAGAAGCGCGTCGCCGGGTTACAGGGGGAATCCCAATAGTTGAGAATCACGGGAGAACGGGTGGGTTTATACGTGAAAGGCGCAACTGGAACAGCGCAATCCGTTTCGCCGTAATTCGCTCCCCACGTGAAGAGCGCCGTGTGCGCCGACACGAGATCGATATATCTTTTCTCACCATTGGCGATGCGGATCTGATGCACTACGGGATCGGTTTCAAGATAGATGCGGATCGGACATCTCATGTGCTCGTCACGCAAAACCGTTCCGCCGAAAAGATTAATGATGGCGTCGGCGCGAGCATACAGATCTTCCACCTGACGCTCTGAGAGGCCGTAGCACCGATTATCGCTATGCGCGGCGACATAGGCCCATCTATCCTGGAAACCAAAGCGGTTCAGCAGCGCGCCGATGTAGCTCACTGGATACGTGCAATCGTCGCTTGTGGCATCGAAAGGCCAAACACCAGTCGCCTCCACGTAGTAGACATCATATCCAAGACGACGAAGCGCGATGAGATGCTGGACAGTATTCCAGGCCACACCGGTTCCGGCCACCGGTAAACAGCCCATAATCCCTAGTACCACGACAACCTTGGGCTTACCGGTGTTCACGCGTTTTCTATTTTTCTCCACGCGTTCGAAACGTTCTCTAGAAGGCGGTAGGCGCGGAATCTCGGAAAACCCGTCAATCGCGGCCATTCATGGCCTCCTCCACCAGTCGGGTGAGCACTCGGCTCGCATCGAAATAGTCCGCAGCGATCTCACGGGCGGCCTTGGCATGCCGCCCATAGTTTGCTTCGATCTCCCTGATGGAAACCACCGCATCCTCCAAAGTACTGAAGGCGAGAAGGCCCTCGCCTGTTGGAAGTACCGCGCTGAACCCGGTATCCTGAACCGCGACTGGCCGCCCCGCCGCTAAATAGCACGCCGACCGACAACTGAACCAACCTGGTCGTCCGACGACATAGCCATTTTTCGCGACGCTCCACTCGGCTTTAGAAGATTCGACGTAATTGCGATAGCTGTCGAGATCGGGACAGACCTCGGCTGGATCCACGACCCGCCATCCCTTACGGGCTAACAGGTGACGTGGAGTGCGGCGAGTTTTCCCGGCATTGACAGCGATTTCCAGAGCCGTTGGAGCGATCAGCTGCGGCAACTCCTGGAACCGAACGAACTCGAGATCTTTTTGCCCATAGCTTCGATTGCCGTAGACGACAGGCTTGTAACTCGTCCAGTTCATCACGGTAGTGAAAACCTCCCGAAATGGTTTTTCAGGATGCCACTCTGAGAGCACGATTGGCTGCCGTGTCGGGCGCCAGTGGTGACCAGTCTGAGGCACGTCCGACGAGAGAGATTCGCCGAAGCTAAACTGAACGTCATGGGCATCGATCCATTTGCGAAAATCGAGCTGACCGCGCGCCAGCTTCAGCTGTGTGAAGACGGGATCCGAATCGATATAGGCCAGGCGCTTTACCTGTCGATATTCCTCGGGGCGCTCGATAGTTCCGGAAACGTTGATGAGCAAGTCGGCGGAGCGAATAATCTCTTGTCGTTTCGCGTCAGAAAGCCCAAACCACTGCGATTGCCACGGGAAGCGATACGCCCACTGCCCAGCCAACCCATAACGCGACATGACAGTAGCGAGATATTGAACATTGAAATCACAGTCTTTGCCCAACCCGCCTTCTCGGGGGTTATAGGGCCATTGCCCGGTATCCTCGAGATAGTACACATCGTGGCCGAGTTGGGCGAGGCCGAGAACATACTGAAAGTAATCCCAAGTGACACCGCCTAGCGGGTACTGAGCGATGAGTCCTGTGACGATGATGCGTAGTCTCGATCTCACCTGAGCTGAAACTAACCCACGTCGCCCCAAACGCTGTGGATCTGGGAGGCCCGGGACGAAGGACATAATCTCTCTTGTTATTTTATCAGCCGGATTTTGCGCTGCTCTTCATGAAACGCGAACTGAGTTCGATACATCGATGCAAAGACTCCCCCGCGGCGCAGTAGCTCGGCGAACGTGCCTTGCTCTGCAATGCTGCCATCGCGCAAAACCAGGATGAGATCAGCCTGGCGGATGGTGGAGAGACGGTGTGCGATGATGAAGGTGGTTCTCCCCGCCATGAGACGCTGTAGCCCCTCCATGATGAGCGCCTCGGTTTCGGTATCGACAGAAGACGTGGGCTCGTCGAGGATCAGTATCGGTGCATCGAGCAAAACCCCACGCGCAATCGTGAGGCGTAATTTCTGTCCTTCCGACAATGTGGCTGCCTGTTCTCCCACGACCGTGTCGTACTTTTCCGGTAGCTCTTCTATGAAATCGTGCACCTGGGCCACCTTCGCGGCGGCCGTAACTTCCTCCAAAGAAGCTTCCGGTCGGCCATAGGCGATGTTTTCCCGAATGCTGAAGGGGAAGAGCACAGGCGGTTGAAGAACCATGGCCATTTGCCGGCGCAAAGATTTCAGTTGAAACTGGCGGATATCGACACCGCCGATTGTGATTCGGCCGGACTGCGGATCATGGAACCGCAGTAGCAGACTGACCAATGTTGATTTTCCCGCGCCCGTCGGACCGACAATAGCCACTTTCGTCCCTGGCGCGATCTGCAAATTAATATTTTTTAGAACAGGTTTGGCTGAATCATACCCAAATATAACCTGCTCGAAAGAGATCTCAGTTTTCGCGCTTTGGTTCTCCAGCGCCTTATGCCCATCGGGCACGACCTGTTGCGAGTCGAGAATGTCGAAGGCTCTGCGGACGCCGATTTTTGCGCTTTGAACCAGCCCATAGGTCTCGAAAATACTATGAAGTGGCGCATAAAGAGACGCGAGATAGGAGGTAAACACAACCATGTCGCCAACCGAGAGTGCTCCGGACAAAACGTGCCGCGTACCTATCCATAAGACCGCGGCGGTTCCCGCTGCAATCGTCACGTTCACCACGGCAGAATAAAAATTCTGCAGATTAAAGAGGCGCAGATCCGCTGCCAGACTCTCGGTGCTGGCGTTGACAAAGCGCCGCTCTTCATCCTCTTCTTTGGTAAAAGCCTGAATAACGCGTATTCCTGACAGCGTTCGCTGCACGAGAGAATAGACTAGACTCTCCTTATGGCGCGCGTGCGCGGCCGCAGACGACATTTTCTTGTTTAGGAGCCCAATGGTAACGAACAATGCGGGGCATACCACGAGAGCCAATAACGTGAGATAGAGATCCAACGAGAGCATCACGACAAACATGCCCGATAGGAGCACCAAAGCGGACAGGACGGAAAAGAATCCGTTCATCGTCAGCGTTTGAATGCCTAGGGTATCGGCCGTGATCCGATACATGAGATCACCGATCTGCTGGCGGGTATGAAAAGAGAGGGATAGGCGCTGGAGGTGGCTGTACAAATCGCGACGCAGATCATTTACCATTCCCTGCCCGATCCGTATCGTTGTGTAGTCGTTTAGCACGCGGAGCGCGCCCACGAGCAAATAAATAAGAACAAGGCTTATGCAAGCGGCCACCAGGAGGGTCTCTGCCGACCAACTAAGACGAATCCCGAACGGAAGCGGGTGATTGCTCAGAATATTGTCAATGATAATCTTGAGCGGCCACGGCTTGAGGAGCTCAAGCGCGCTAATTACGATAACTTGCGCGAGCGCGAAAACGAAAGCTGGCCAATACGGCTTTAGGTAAGAACGAACCGTGCGTTTCATCAGCAGGCTGTTTTCACAGCGTGTCTTTAGCTTCCACCGGCACGAATTCGAGCTTGTGCGCCAACGATTCCATAACATGGTAGAGCAGGCGGCCAAGGCGGAACTTCTGGTAGAGAATAGCGCCGGCGTGAACAATGCCGATCGAGGCTGCTGCGAGGGCGAGTTGAGTCATATCCAGCGATGCTGCGATCGTTGTCGCGGCGGCGTAAACCCCCAGGCAACCCGCGGAAACTCTGGACATCCGCAGCGCGCAGCGCACTCTCAACAGACGCTTCGCCCCGCCGTGATTCTCGACGGCGGTTTTGATCTGGGCTTTGGCCCATGGCCCTTGGCAAATTTCCAAGTCCCATTGGCTCCAGCCCTGATCCATCGCGATGAGATACTTACGCGGCAGCAGAAATTCCATCACCGCATGCAGCAGACTTTCCTTTTCCTGTCCACGCTCATTCCAGTACGACAGATAGAACGCCGCTTCATGCCACAAGATGCGTACTTCCTGCCGGGTGCCGTTGAATTCGAACGGCTTCACCTCGCGAAAGCGACGCAGACGCCAGCGATAACGCTCCAGCGTACGAATCAGCGGCCCGATATAAATTAACAACGCGATGAGAAGCGTTGCACGCCATCCCTGGAAAGGCGGCATCACTCGAGCATGCAGTGCGCTTGTGACGCAACGACTGAGCGTCAGTCCGAACGGCGCCAGCCCGAGCCAGAACCAGTCGCCTAATACCAGCGCGCAAGCCAAGAGCGCGAGCGAAAGCAAATTCCATTCGAGGGTCAGCGGCAGGCACGCAACCACGGACGGGGGAGGCTGGTATAGAGTCTGGAAAAGACCGCGCCCGAAAACTCCGGAATAAATCCGTTGCTGATGGCTCGCCAGGAAGGAAGATAAATCACCGTAGATTCTGCCGAACCAACGCGATTGACCCAGCACGTTAAAACGGCTGGGATGCTTGAAAAACAGCAGAGTTTCCGCCTTGCCGTAACCGCGTTGCTGCTTCAGATAATCGCGCACGGTATTGCGGCGAAAGTGCCAGACCACCGCAGCCGGAGAGAAACCGATCTTGTAACCTTTGTTCTGCAGACGCCAGCACAGATCCACATCATCGCCTGCCGCACGGAAAATCGGATCGAATCCGGAGATCGCTTTAAGTGCGTCGTGACGAAACGCCATGTTGCAACCCGGAATGTGCTCCGCGACTTCGTCATCCAGCAAGACGTGCGCTGGCGCGCCGGGTGAAACCGCGACACAAGACGCCACAAACGAGTCGTCGGGCGGCGTCAAATTAGGTCCGCCCACCGCAGCAAAGTCGGATGATTGAAAACGCGCCACCAAGTAGGTGAGCCAATCCGCATCGACCATGCAGTCGGCGTCGGTAAAAGCGATGATATCGCCGCCGGCTGCTCTGATGCCGACATTGCGGGCTTCGCTCAGGCCTTTATTGTCCTGATTGATGAGCCGAATGTACGAATAACCTTCGGCGATTTGCCGCGTCCGATCGGTCGAGCCATCGTTCACAACGACAACTTCGTAGTCGGGATAGTTAAGTTTCTTCAGCGACCCAAGACACGAATCGAGGGTACGCTCGCCATTGTAAACGCATACAATGACCGAGACTTTAGGATGCGCGGGAAGCGGCGGCGGCAGCGTGCCGCCATAGTATTGTTGGACTGCCCCGAATGCAGGTTTTTTGTCTCGATAACGATCAACCAATCCGAAGGCCCAATCCTCGACCTGAAATCCCTCCGGACCGGAGTACGCGTGCCAATCGTCGGTCCAGGAAAAGACCACTGTTCCCGCCACTCCCGATTCAAAGCTGGCGCGCAATTGCCAGGATAGCGCGTCGGCCTGAAACTGGCGGCCCTGTCCTATCGAATCAATGCCGATTTCTGTCAGGACCAGCGGTCGGTCTCCGGCAAGATTATGGAGGTGAGATAAATAACGGCGAAAGTCTTCTTCACGATGAAGGTAAACATTGAAAGCCACGAAGTCCAAGAAATCGGTTTCGAGATATTCAGTCGATGGAAAGTTGGCATAACTCACCAGCGCGCCGGCATCGCCGCTCTTGGCCGTATCCACGAGAGTAGCGAGAAACCTGCGTATCTTTTTGGCGCCGTACCAGCGTACGATTTCCGGAGGAATCTCGTTGCCAACGAGATAAGCGAAGATCGCAGGGTGGGAGCTGCAGGTGCCTACTGCATGGGCGATGGTTTCGCGAATTTCCGACCGCGTGCGCTTGGAATCCAGAAACGAAATGTGCTGCGGCCAAGGAATACCGACGATCACGCGAAGACCATGGGCCGCCGCTTTGTCGAGAATCGATTTAGGCGGAACGGTAAAAGTACGAAGGCAATTAACTCCGAGCTCTGCCATAAGCGAGAAGTCCAAGTCTACCTTCGCAAGCTCCGGAAATGGCACGCCGCCGGCGTTCGGGGCAAACGGTCCGTACGTCACCCCTTTGACGAAAAACTTTTGCTCTTTACGGAAAAAGAACCGTCCACGCTGATCGATTCTCTCGAGGACTAAGGGTTTGCTCGAGCGGCGAACTTCGATCAGCGGCAAGCTCGGTACGCTTATGTCAGGCGTACCATGTAGCTCGAGCAACGAGGGCATCGACATGTGTAGGTTGAATCGCTCCTTCTCTGTGCAGGCCTAAACCCGGAAAATGATTTCAGAATGGATACTGAAACGTCGAACTACGTGGCAACAATGATGCCAGCAAACGGATGAACAGTTTTTATTGGTTTTACATACGGTTGCTTCATTGTTGGGACTGACACCTGCAGGGTTTAGCATTCACGAAATGGAACAGGGTGCCTTCCGGATTACTGATTGTACCGACATGACTATTAGACGCGTCTCACGCAATTCAATTCGAAAATTTTCCGCAGCTCGCTTGATGATTGCGATCTCGGAGGCGAAAAATTAGCGTCGCGCTCTGTAGCTAATTTTCGGCTGGTATTATTGTTATTGGCTGACTTTAATTGCGTTTGGTAGGGAACAATACGCAAATCATCTGATCTCAGCGGGATTCGTAAAACAACTGACTCAGGTAGCGTGTGTAATGCCCGTTTTTTCCTCGTCGATGGTGGATTTTAAACCTAGTCCAATAAAATAAAACAATGGCAAAGACAAGTGCGGTTTCTGCACAAGAAACTCTCTCTGCATAGCGCGGAAGATACATCATTCGCGGCGTCGGGCCGTAGCGCAATCGGTCTCGGTCGCCGAAAGCCTGCACGCATGATCGTGATTCGAACGAAAATTCAAAACTGACGACGCACCAGAAAAGATAATTAGCGAACCGGAAAAACCAGCCTCCGGCACACGATTTGATCGCGTTATCGTAAAGTGATTGAGTACCAGGAACTCGAGTTAGTAGCACGGACTACGCATGAAAGATGAAATTTAGTTATTTCATGCCGATCGTAATCGCGGCGAATCTCGTCTTCCCGTTGGGCAGTGCTGCGAGCGAATCTACAAGGCAGCCCGCGCGCACTGTTGCGCCGTCGACTTCGGCGTCGGCGGCAAAAAGATTGCAGGCCACGCGGCGCATGCTGATCGAGCGAACGAAACAGTCTCGAGAGCATCTGCGCGAATCGCTACTCCACTATGAACAGCGTTTGGCGGCGCAGCGGGCCGAGGTCAAAACGAAAACGAAGCTTTACGAGCAGGATCTGATTTCCAAGCTCGAGCTCGAAAACAGCCAGCAGGCGATGACCAACATGCAACTCGAGGCTGAGCGAATCCGCCATTGGATCGCCGAAGACGACGTAGCGTTGTCACTCGCAGATGAGAACGCCAGAGCCGAGACCGGCGGGCTAGGCAAATTAGCGCCGGGCAATTACCAGGAAACTCCGAGCCTCATTCGTTACCATGGCGTAGTGCCCTGGTCGCCGGCGGTGATCGCCAAAGTGCGGAAATTTTTTCAAACACGCTTTGCTACACAGCTGCCTGTGAGTGTCGCCGGTCAGTCTTTAACCCATGATCGTTTAGGCTATGACCACCGTGAAGCTGTAGATGTGGCGGTTTCACCTGATAGCCGCGAGGGCCGCGCTTTGATGAAATATTTACGCCAAGCCCGGATTCCATTTATTGCCTTTCGCGGTAAGGTGTCGGGTGTCTCCACTGGCCCGCACATTCATATCGGTCTGCCATCGCCCCGACTTCATTCGGCTGAAGCCAATCAGCGCAGCGTTCTAGCCGTCGAGCCGGCGCCAGTCGCCGGCGGCGGCTGAGCTTCTGAGTTTACCGTTCAGATTCGAGCGCGCATTCCTGTGACGTGACACGCGTGCGGTGCAGCGGGACGGGTGTGCTAGCCCAGGATTCGAAGTTGCGTGACCCGCCGCCACTCGTTAAACTTATTCAATACTCCGGAGTCAAATTAGAGAGATGAACTGGGGCGACTTAGACGGGGGCCTCCATGCGTAAATGGCTGATTGCCGGCGCAATTTTGCTGATATTGATTATCGTGGGAGTGGTCGGACTGCTCAATATCAATGCGCTCATTGCACGTAATAAGAACTATTTGATTGGCCAGGCCGAAGCCGCTTTGGGACGGAAAGTTTCCGTAGACAAAGTTGAGGCGACACTCTTCAGCGGCATCGGCGCGCGCCTTACAAATTTCACCATGGCCGATGATCCTGCCTATGCGAGCGGCGATTTTGTCCGGGCAAAGGATCTTCAGGTAATCGTGAAGTTTTGGCCGTTGTTAAGAAAGAGCGTGCAGGTGAAACGGGTGATTCTGCACGATCCCGTGATCCAGATCGTGCGCAATCGAGATGGCAATTTCAATTTCTCGACAATCGGCAAAACAGCCAAAGAGAAAACCGAGGATGAGCGTCGCAAACAAGCGCGCGCGCCAAGAGAAGAACAGTCGGCTCTGCTCATTTCGCTGGTCGATATCTCAAACGGAAACATCCGTTATGTCGACAAGAAAAACGGCACCGACATGCAGGCGAAACAGATCGATCTCAAGATTGAGGATTTCGATTTTGCCAAGCCGTTTTCGATCAAGCTGAAGGCGGCGATTTTCGCGGACAAGCAAAACTTTTCACTGGCGAGCAGAGTGGGACCGCTCAATCAAAACGTTCCGGCGACCGAAATTCCCGTCGATGGCAAGATCGACATCGATCCCCTTAACATGACGCAATTGCGCGCTGCATTGCCGATAGCAAAGTCGGCTCTGCCCAGGGACTTCGATATCTCCGGCGTTTACCGGGTCAAGGACCTCAAATTCAAAGGAACGTTGAACAACCTGGCGCTCGACGGCCAGCTCGAAGGAACCAACGGTGCGCTGCGTTACGGCAATGCTTTTCAAAAACCGGCAGGCGATCCCCTCGCGCTGAGCCTGGCCGTCAAGGTTGCCGGCAATAAAATCACGATCCGCAACGGCCAGCTGAAACTCCATTCATTGGAGCTTGCCGCAGCCGGAGATATTCAGACGGGAGATAATCCAGCTCTTAACCTCTCGTTGGACTCGAAACCGGCGTCCCTGGAAGGTTGGGATCGGATTGTTCCTGCTCTTGCCGATTATCAACTGTCAGGAACTATAGATGTGAAAGCGACGATCCGCGGCAGCATCGGTAAGGGAGCCGCGCCACAGATTCAGGGGACGCTCGGACTGAGAAAAGTCAGCGCAAAACCACCGAGTTTTCCCAAACCGATCGAGGATCTCGATACCACGATCAAATTCTCCGGTCAGAGAGCCGATATCAGCGACATGACTCTGAGCCTTGGAAAGTCGCGCATTCGTGTCGCGGCGGCTATTGAAAAATTCGCCCCGCTAACGCTCTCGTACAAAATGTCGACGGCCGAGCTTTGGCCCGCGGATTACAGCGCCGCGCTTCCGGAGGAACGCAAGAGCGACGTCATTCGTAATTTGCAGAGCGCGGGGCAGTTCAGCATGTCGAGCGGTGATATGGTCTACCAAGGAAGACTGAGCTCGGCGGACGGCACACTCTACAATGTGCCATATAAAGCTCTCGACGCGACGCTTTCGCTGGCCGATAAGGTGGCCAACATCAAGAGTTTACGCGTCAATGCGCTCAGCGGCGCGTTACAGCTGGACGGGCAGTACTCGTTCAAAGAAGCTGTGCCGCAATTTTCGATGGCGTCGAAGGTTCAAAACATCGATGTGAAAGAGCTCTACACACTTCTCGATGCCAAGGCGGAGCGCGACATACGCGGCAGGATGAATGCGGATATGAAGCTTGCCGGAAGCGGCAAGAGTTGGGAAACGATCAAACCGACATTACATGGCCAAGGTGATGCCGAAGTCATGCAAGGCGCTCTGCTCAATTTCAATATTGCCGACAACGTGATCACGGGGATTACCGGCATACCTGGACTGACCAACGCGATAAATCCCTCGTTGAAAGCAAAATATCCCGAGACTTTTACGGCCAAAGACACCGAGTTCAAAGAGCTCAAAGCGAATTTTGATCTGGCGGACGGTCGAATGAACGTCAAAAACATGCGCATGGCCGCGGCGGACTTCGTGGTTCAAGGAAATGGCTGGGCGGATTTCGAGCGCAAGCTCGACTTTCGAGCGACACTAATCTTTTCCCAACGCTTATCGGCTGATCTCAGCCAATCGGCTCGGGAGATGAAATACCTTTTGAACAATCAAGGACAACTCGAGGTGCCGTTTGCTCTGACCGGCAGGATGCCCAACGTGAGGCCCAAGCCGGACACGCGCTACCTCGGCCAAATGGTGCAGCGCGGTTTTTTGCGAAAAGGAACGGAAGAGCTGCAGAATCGTTTTTTGGGCGGAGGCAAAGACTCCGCGGCGCAGAATGAACAAACGCCGAGTGACAGTAACAGAAAGAAAAAAACCTCGACCGAAGACATGATCCGGCGCGGGCTCGAAGGTCTCTTCAAACGCTGAGGGCCGGATCGTGCCTCTCTAACGGCCAGTGAATGTCCCCTTCGGGGGGATGGTTGAAACCCCTCACCTTCAGGCGAAGTGAAGGTTTGTCATGCCGGCGCTTCGACAAGTCCTAGGCTACACTCCGGCAGGCATCCAGGTTCGCTCTTGGTCCGAATACAAAAATCGGCCTGGATTTCGGCATGCGCCGGCATGCCGGAAACAGAAGTCGACTTCCATTCGATAAATTCAGAAGCCCCCGGCTTGGAGCCGAGGGCTGTTCAGCGCGTCAACCGACCGATCACACAGCTTTGTAAGCCAGCCGTTTCATCTTTTGCGTGTTTTTGCCTTCGATGCGCAGCAAACCCGTGGCGGCGACTCGTTTCGGCGAGTGCACATCGCCTTCGTTATAGACGTGCGCCATCCCCGGCTTGAGTGAGTAGACGCGGGCGCGACGAACTTTTCCGGGTTGGCCATCCGAAGCCGGGTCGAGGATTTCCCAATCGCTCATTTCCGTCTCGCCAAAGGCTTGGCCGTAAATCGCCCAGGAGCTTCCATGATCGTGCGGATTGGCTTCTCGGGCATCACGATTGACGTGAGCACAGACACAGAAACCTAGCTCCGGATCTTCATAGATGACCTGCCGATCCGGTGTATTGTCATTGATGTACGTGGCAATGAATTTGTCGTCCTTGAGCGCCTCTTGGACAAGATGACGAACTCTCTCGCGCCCTGCCGGGCTGGGATCTTGTTTGAGCGCTTCCTTCACATCGGCGGCAAACGATTCGAGTGTAAAGCCCATGACGATGCTCCTTTCGCTAACTGATTTGAATCGTGTTTACAAAATGACACCATGCCCGTCAAGTTGCAGCCTCCGGTGGCGGACAGATGCTGACCGGAAAATTGCGCTCATCGAAAAGATAATAGATGTCACTTCGCGCCCCGAGATACTCAATCGGTCCTCGGTTCGTCTTTGTGGCATCGTGCGATTCAACGGAGGACAATTCGGTAGAAGCGCGTCAACGGATGTAGTAGGTATCTGTCTTTACTGAGCGGAGGAGAGGTCATGATTCACACAAGCCTTCAGCGCGCTCTGGTGATGAGCGCTGTCTTCGCGATCACTGTCAGCGCGCAAGCGCGCGCGCAGGATTTTTTCAAGGACAAGACAGTGACTTTTATCGTCGGGTATTCGCCAGGTGGCACGTATGACCAATATACGCGACTGCTTGCCCGGCACATGGGAAAGCACCTGAGCGGCAATCCCACGCGCATTGTCGAGAACATGCCCGGGGCTGGCGGGATTATCGCGGCTAATCATCTTTACAACCGGGTGAAAGCTGACGGCCTGACGGTCGCGGCGTGGGCGTCGCCGCTCATCCTACAGCAGATTATGGGCAACGAGGCGACCAAATTTGACGCGCGCAAAGTCGGCTGGCTCGGGATTCCCGGTCCCTACGACACGGCATGTCACTTCAACCAACAGAGTGGAATCAAGAGCGTGGACGACTGGTTTGCCGCCAAGCGGCCGCTCAAGGTCGCTTCGATCGGGCCGGGAACAAGCCTCTCCGACGTCCCAAAACTGCTGAAAGCGGCGCTCAATCTGCCGCTCGAAATGGTGGAGGGTTACAAGGGTGGAGCTGAAGCACGGCTGGCGGTCGAAAGCGGCGAGGTGGATGGCCTGTGCGCGTCATGGCAGGCGACGAAGGTCTCCTGGCGGAACCAGATCGAAACGGGCAAGATTCACGTTGTCCTGCAGGCGACGCTAAAATCTCATCCCGACCTCAAGAAGGTGCCGCTGGCAATCAATTATGCCAAGACTGAAGAAGCGCGCACGCTGCTTCGAGTCGCCGATAATGTGCATGTCTACCAATTTCCTTTCTCAACTGCGCCCGGCACGCCGCCTGACCGATTGCAGGTTCTACAACAGGCTTTCGTGAATACGTTGCGCGACCCGGAGCTCATCAGCGAAGCTAAGAAAGCCGACCTCGAGATCGCGCCGATTGACGGTCCGACCACGGCGAAGACATTCAACAGTCTCTATGAGTTACCGCCTACCCTGATCGCAACGCTTAAGGAGCTGCTCATACCCAAGCGCTAGCTGAGGAAGGCGGTTCAAATCGTTCCAGCTGTGAAACCGTTTCAATGTCCAGGAGAGATCGACTGAATGAAAAAAGTCGTCGTCACCGGAGGGAGTGGCCGCCTGGGGCAGTTCGTGATTCGCGATTTGCTCGCGCACCGTTATCAGGTGCTGAGTTTGGATCGCGTTGCGCCCCGGGAAAAGTTGTGCCCGACGTGGCTTGCGGACTTACGCCACTCGGGCGATTTGTTCGAGGCTATGGAAGGCGCCTACGGCGTAATTCATCTGGGCGCGTACCAAGCGCCAAACCTCGCGCCGGATACCGAGACGCTCGCCAACAACGTTTCGGCAACTTACAACGTGCTGCGCGCCGCGGCGGACACTAGTACTCAAAAAGTTGTCATTGCATCGAGCACGGCGGCATTCGGTTTCATTTATGCAAAACAACTTTGGGCGCCGGAGTATCTGCCCGTAGATGAAAAGCATCCTTCGTCACCTCAAGACTCGTATGGTTTGTCGAAAGTGCTCGGTGAGCAGATCGCCGACTCGATCGTTTCTGTCCATCGCGAGCTGACCATTAGCAGCCTGCGGTTTCCGGGAGTCAATTTTGATCTTTCCTACGCAAGCTTCGCCGAGCGATGGCGTAATCCGCAAACCCGCGCAAGCGGATTTTGGACCTACATCGATGCCCGCGATGCGGCGACGATTTGCCGCTCCGCGCCGGAGGCGAAGTTTACCGGGCATCAGGTATTTATCGCCGCGGCGCCTAACAATTGCATGATTCAACCCACGCTTGAGCTGATCAGAAAATACCTGCCGCGTGGCGCGCGAATCAAAAAAACTGCCGGGTCGCACTGGAGCTGTGTAGATTCGACCAAAGCTCGGCGCGTTCTCGGATTCAAGCCGGAGCATGTCTGGCAAAAATATTACAAGCCGGATCCGGCGCAGTCGAGCTGGCTCACGACTTGACGTTCAGTTGTGCTAACCTGATGCAAGACGAACAGCGCCTTGTTCGGGTGGTGAATTACGACGATGGCCCACGCGGCGATCAAATTCGGCATTTTCGATTGGATCGATCGCAATCGAATGGCGATCGATCAACTCTACGAGCAGCGCTTGAGGCTCATCGAAGCTGCCGATCAAAGCGGTTTTTATTGTTACCACATCGCCGAACATCACGGCTCGCCGCTCAACCTGACACCTTCGCCAAATCTGTTTCTAGCTGCCGCGGCGCAGCGCACCCAAAACATTCGACTGGGCACGCTTGTCTATGTGATGCCGGCTTATAATCCACTGCGACTGGCTGAAGAGATTTGCATGCTCGATCATCTGAGTCGGGGAAGATTGGACGTCGGAGTGGGGCGCGGCATTTCGCCCATCGAGCTGTCATTCTTCAATATCGAAGCCGCGCAGTCGCGCGAGATGTTTCGCGAGTCCCTCGAGGCGGTCGTGCGGGCATTATCGACGGGCAAACTGTCCTACGCCGGGCGTTACTTTTCCTTCCACGATGTCGAGCTTCAGATCGAGCCTTTTCAGCGCCCCTATCCACCGCTTTGGTATCCGACCAACAGCACAGAATCGATGGAATGGCTCGCGCGCGAAGGCTTCCACACCGTCGTCCACTATCAATCGATGCCGGTCATTCACGAGCTTTTTGCTTTATATCGGCGTCTCTGGAATGAGCACCGCGGCAACGCTCAGCGGCTGAACGCGCACGTCACGGACCCGCTCTACGGCATCTCGCGGCACGTTTATATCGGCAAGACCGATGCGGCAGCCTGGGAGGAAGCGAAAGCGGCGCTTACGGACTTCAACGACAACACCAGTTATCTGCAATCGCGCCGCGGCGACAACAAACGGAAGGATTTTCTGAACGACTTCGCGGCGCGCCGCGCCGAAGGTCTCTATATCGCCGGATCGGCTGCGAGCGTGCGCGAGCAAGTGAAACAGCATCTGGAGATCACCGGCGGCAATTACTTCGTCGCTTCGTTCGCCTTTGGCAACTTGACTCACGAACAGGCCATGAACTCGCTACGTTCCTTCGCTCAAGAGGTCATGCCCGCGTTTGAACGGTGATGATGTGTTGACGCTCTTATGACAGTCTGTGATGCGAGCGGCGAGAAGAAGCGGCTTCAATGGAGGACACTAAGGAAGCGGCAGGCCCACGACCGAAAGTGATGAGACATGGAGGCGAAAGTGAATCAGGCGAGAACCGCTAATAAGATCGACGTACTTCCGGAACATTGGGACCGCTTATTTGCGCCGAGCGCGTGCCTTGTCACTATTACGACGGTCGATACGCGCGGACGTATCAACGCCGCGTCCTTCGGCACTTGCGTGCGCGTGTGTCACGATCCGGTGTTCATCGCCTTCACCGTCGGCGCGCCGAAAGATACTTGCAATAACGTCCTCGCCACCGGTGAATTCGTTGTCAACGTGCCGCCGTTCGAAAGAGCAATCCTCGAGAAAGTGCGCGTCTGCGGTCTCGAGTTTCCGACGGGCGTGAACGAGTTGGAAAAAGCCGGCCTCACGGGTATTGCTTCAAAAATCGTCAAAGCCCCGCGCATCGCCGAGTACCGCAGCCATTTCGAATGCCAGCTCGAATGGACGAAACAGTGGCTGCATCGCGTGATGGTCGTGGGCAAAGTCGTCGCGGCATCCGTAGACGAAGGTTGCGTCGATGACCATGGCTACGTCGTCTGGGACAAGCTCAAGCCGGCGCATTACTGCGGGCATGAATACAAAACTGGCTTTGTCGCGGCTTATCAGAAGATGGATGTTGACATGATCTACAAGGACCCGATTCCGCCGCGAAATGCATAGGTCCGGCGGGGTTCTGCCGCCCCCGGCAGTGATATTGCGGGTTTCACAGAATCTCGTGAAGCAGATGTAGCTCAGAAGCGAGAATTATCGCACCAGCTTCTCTAGACGGCCTCGAATAATCTCCTCGGCTTCGGCGACAGTGTCTTCAACGACGGCTTTGACGCTCTTGATCGAATCGATCAAACCGGCATCTTCACCGTAAGAGAGCGAGGCATTTTCGATGTCTCCCGCCGCCCGCGCCTGAGCTAGCTGTTTGCCGATCTCAGCTGCGTCTTGACGAATGGCCCATTCGCGTCCGGCCCAACGCTCGATAAACCGATTGCGCTTGGCACGCGACATGGCGCCCGGCCAGACCCGCTGGCCGGCGAGGTCGGGAATTTCCGTGAGCACGGTATCATGGCCGTCGCTATCGACGATCGCCTGCTTGAAGTTCGGATGTAGCGGCGATTCGTGGGTGGCGAGAAAGCGCGTCCCGAGCAGAACGCCTTCGGCACCCATCGCAAGCGCTGCCGCCAGGCCGCAGCCATCGGCAATGCCGCCGGCGCAAAGCACCGGAAGAGGCGCGAGTGCTTTGACCATCATGGGCAGCAGCGGCAACGATGACATCCAACCGACATGGCCGCCCGCTTCCGTTCCTTGCGCCACCAAAATGTCGGCGCCCGCTTCAGCGGCGCGCAGCGCTTCCGGAACTTCGCCCGCCATGTGCATGACCTTGCAGCCGGCGTCGTGCGCGCGCCGATAATACTCGCGCAGATTCTGCTCTTTGCGCGCCCATGCGAAAGCAACGAGCGTCGGCTCGGCCGCAAGCGTTACCGCGAACATGTCCTCCTTGATCTGAAACAACAGATGATTGATACCGAACGGTTTCTCGGTTCGCTCGCGAATTGAAGAGACCTCACGGTCGAGGCTCGCAGCATCAAAAGCTGATGTGCCGAGCGTGCCAAAGCCCCCCGCATTGGAAACCGCCGCGACCAGCGGCGCGGTCGTAGCATTGCCCATGCCGCCCAAAACGATCGGATGGGGAATACCGAGCAGATCGCAAATACGCGTTCGGATCATAACGCCTCCGGTTGCGCGGCCGACGCTACTCTAGCCGCAAACTTTTCAAGCAAAATTGCAAAGCGCATTGAACAGCGCAATTTTCAACGCCACTCGGTTCGATCCGGATGGTACACCGCGGTGGCGAGGTGTTGTCCATTGAGATGAAAAATTCCAATCAAGCGAACTGCACGCCTGAGGGTGGCGTGCGGCGGCGAGCGATCCGCCCATTTAATGAACTCCCGGATCTTTTCAGGGCTTTCTTTGCTGTGGATTTTAATTTCGAAGGTAATTTCCTCGAATCCTCTATGTTCGTAACCGAGATCATAGAGATATTCTCCCCGACGATCGAACCACCCGCGCACTTGTTCTTCCAAAGATTCGATCTCCAGATCAAGAACGCCGGCGGCGCGGCCCCACTGAGTAAAATGGCTAAAACCAAATCCCGCTAAAAACGTATGCGCGGGGCTGACGCCTTTGCCGAACCCGGTGCTATGATCGTTCTCATCCGAGATTAGTTCCTGGTCGCGAATCCTGGTTTTCCCCGAACAATTTTCCAACCACGTGATCGTGACGTTGGGCGTCGACCGATAATCCTTGGGATCCACTTTCTGGGGCAGCTCCACCAGCAGCTTGTCGAGATATTTCATTTTTTCTTTGTAAATTTTGATTGCCATAGTGAGCCTCCTTGCTGCGCGTTGATCCTAAAATCAAATCCTTGCGCGCCAGTTTTCGACGGTGCCATGATTGTTTTGCGCAATCCAGTCGGTGGCCTCGATATGTTGCCCGGTCATTCCGCGGCCGTTCTGCGAGGCGAGAAACAGCGCCGGCGGCGCCATGATTTCTGGGCGCAGGAAAATAAGGTCGGGATTTTTTTTCAGCTGAGCGATTTTTTCCGGATCGGTGAGAATCGAGTGCTTGCCGGGGGACAGGGAATTGACGGTGATATTGTAGGGTTCGAATTCCAGAGCCAAACATTGCGTGAGAGCTTCCAAACCGAACTTCGAGGCGCAATAAGGGACTCTTCCCGCGATGCCTTTTTTGCCGCCGCCGGCGGAGATGTTGATAATAGTGCCGGCACCGCTGCGGCGCAGCAGCGGCAGACATTCCTTGATGCATAAAAACGGCCCGCGGAGATTGACATTGATGGTCGAATCCCAATCCTCAAGCGTGAGATTCACGAACGGAATGTAGTAGCTCGATTTGTCGCCCAGTTGGTTCATACGCAGGGCAGCATTGTTGATCAGAATATCGAGACGGCCGAATCGGCTAGCGACGGCTTCCACCATGCGCCGAACGTCATCCGGCTGCGAAACGTCGGCCCGAATCGCGAGGGCTTGAGCGCCGACAGCTTGGCCTTCGCGGGCCGTCGCTTCGATATCCGCGAGCGTACGCGAAACGACCACCAGGTGAGCGCCGGCTTTGGCAAAGCCGAGGGCCAGTGCTCTGCCGATGCCGCGGCCAGCGCCTGTGATTAGCGCTATCTTGCCATCCACTCCCATCGTACTAACGAGAGAAAAGTTGCCGAGCGTTGGCGCCGAGAATCTTGTTTTTGACCGCCTCGCTGATGTCGGTCCGTTCGCGAAATTTCACAAATGAATTTGGGTGACTTTCGGAATGAGGCATATCCGATCCAAGTAAAAGACGGTCTTCACCAAGAAGATCGAGCGCGCCGCGCAGTTCGTCGTCGACTTCGCACACCAAATAAATCCGCCCATCGCGCAAAATCTCGCCAGGCATCACTTTCGAATGGCCGAAATCGGGATCGTTCCTAAAAAAACCTTGGCCCATTCGCCAATAGGAATCCATCACGTGAACTAGCCACGGTAGCCATTCGACGCCGGCTTCGGCAAAAACAAACCGCAGGTTGGGAAATCGCTCGGCAACTCCGGTGCCGACGATGGCGAGAAAGCCCATCAACAGCGAAGCCCGATTCGAGAAGGCGATCGACATAAAAAGATTTTGGAATAAACCGGTGAATGTCGGACTCTCAAAACCGATGTGCACATAGACGGGAATATTCAGTCGTTGGGCCTCCGCCCAAAACGGATCGAAATCGCGGCTGTCGAGCAATCGATCACCGGCCATGCCATGAATTTCCGCCGCCGCCGCGCCAAGATCAACGACGCGCCGCAGCTCGTCGACGGCGCTCTGTATATGGGTCAACCGGACCATCGCGTTCCAGCGGAGTCGGCCGCGACTTCGAGCGCAGGCTTCGGCGATCCAGGTGTTGTAAGCGCGGCATAATGCGTGCTCAAATTCGATATCAGGCGAGAGCGTGGCGTTGAGCAAAGTCGAGTTGATGAGTTGCGTTTCGATACCGAAGCGGTCCAGATCGCGCAGTCTCTCCTGGATATCGGTCAGTTCCTGACTTGCGATAGCGAAAGGTTTTCGGCGGGCATGGTGCGAACTGGTCGGCGTGCCGAAGAGCGACAGGCCCTTTCCGGCCGTGCGCGGTACTACTGCGCCGTCAATCAACCAAAATGCATTCTGTCCCAGCAGCGCCGGTTCGCCTTCGAGCGTAACGGGAATCGGCCGCCGGCGGGAATATTTCTCATCGAGGTATTTCCATGTGTGGACGGATTCTTCGACATGGGCATCGACGTCAAAAGTTGTGAAAGGCGTGTTCACTTCCGCGTCCGATCGTTCAGGGTATACACCGTAGGGGAATGCGGTCCGATTCAGTTTTTTGGCCAGGGCCGAATCTCGGAATCCGATCGCAATTTTCGCGGATCGTAAACCTCCATATGTGTGAACTCAGAAATTTTTCGGCGCGGTTTGGCCTTCGGCCAGCTCTGAGCGTGGCCAATGGGCACGACCCAGAGAAGACGCAGCGGTTCGGGAACTTGAAACAATTGTCGCAATTCAGGTTCCACCTCTTCACGAACGGAAACCCATACCGTCCCGAGGTTCATGCTTGCCGCAGCGAGCATCATCTGCTGCACGGAATTGGCCATGCTCGCTTGAAAGAGCTTTTCCCGGTCTCCCTGCTGGCGCGTGGTTAAATAAACCGCCTTGGTTCTCGGATCGCCGCACGCGAGCACGATTACACTCACGTCGCCGACGTAATCTTTTTTGAGTCCTTTATAATTGACAGGGTCCTCGCGTTTGCGCTGGCGCCATTCGTTATCGTAGATTTCGCGGATGCGCCTCATTTTCTTTCGGTCACGGGTGACGACAAATTCCCACGGTTGCGTGTTGGCTCCCGAGGGCGCCCAGCGCGCCGCTTCGAGGATGAGGTTGAGCTGCGCTTCGCTCACTTTGCCGGTCTTATACACGCGCACGCTACGCCGCTTTTGAATGATGCTCATCAGGTTTTGAACGGCGAGATCGACGGTCGCATTATTGGACGCCGACGTTTTTGCTGTTTGCGCCATGAAACCTCCAATCGGGATTTCGTCTCAGGACTTTCAGGCTGCGCTGATTTGGCGCCATGCGAGGCGCGCAGGGTTGTAATTCTAACGCAGTTGATCTACCCCTAAACATATACGTAGTCAATATGCGTTTGGCGAAACGAATTGCTTCTCCAGTGCCTTTGTATTTCAAAGTCATGATGGAGATTCGTGATGACGTCCTTTCGGGGAGATGGACTTATGGTCATCGTCTTCCCGGAGAAATCGAGCTCGCCCGCCGTCTCGGCGTCAGCGTCATTACGGTTCGACAAGCACTGGCGCAGCTGCGTGCGCAAAGTTTATTGACGCGTGAATGGCGCAAAGGGACGTTTGTCAGCTGGAAAGGCCCGCTCAAAAAATCGGTGCAGCTCGAAGTCGAAACGGACGAGCTGGCACCGGTCGAGACGGAAGGGACAACCTTCAAGGTGCTTAATTTGGAAGATGTGGAGCCGTCGCCGGAATTGCGCCGTGATTTCGCATTGTCGGGTCACGAAAAGGTCAGGAAGATCGAGCGCGTTCGTCTAGCGGATCGCCGGCCGCTCGCCTACGTGATCTCCTATCTGCCGGCGCGCATTGCCGGTCATGTGCGGATCAAAGGGATGAAGACCATACCCTTGTCCACCGTGATTGAAAGCTCATTGCGCGTGAAGATCAGCGACGTCAAGCACATCATCGAAGCGAAACTGTCCGACGCTCTGGTGTCCACGCAGCTGCACATTCCGCAGGGCTCGCCGGTGCTTTACGTCGAGCGCGACCATTTTCATAAAAGACGCCTGATCATGCGCACCGCCGGGTTTTACCGAAGCGATCTGTTTCGCTACGAGCTGAAGTTGAAACGAAAAAGGATTCGATCGTCTCGTCCGTAGCCAAGCGCTGGCTGAGGCCGACCGTCTCATCGGCGGCTCACCGATTACCGGAATGTGTTTCTAGGAGGGTCCGCGTGGCAATTTTCAGCGGCGAAGTAGGTTTGCAGTTCACGACGCATCTAGCGAGCCGCTATTCGGTCGCGCAATGGGTCGAGCTCGCAGCCCTCGCCCAACGGCACAACTTCAGCCAGATTTGGGTGAACGACAATCTGGGCCACAGAAACATTTTTGTGCTTCTGACCGCGATCGCCTCGAAAGTACCGATCAAGCTTGGCACTGCGATCCTGGTGCCATATTTCAGAAATCCTGTCGATAGCGCCGATGCACTGGCGGCCTTATCGGAATGCATGGGCGGCCGCGAGATCAGCGTCGGGATTGCCCGTGGCGATTATGCGCAGGCCGGTAATCAGCTCCGCCTGGTCAAACCGATTGCCATGGTGAAACAAACCGTGGAATGTCTAAAGAGCCTTTTGCAAGGCGATACGGTGACGTACGGCGACTACCCGGTTCTTTGCGAGTTCTTCAAGCTGCGCTCCGATTCCAAGATCCGGTTAGGTTTTGCCGTGAAATCCCCGATTCGATTTTACTGCGGCGGCAACGGTCCGCGGATCATGGAAATTGCCGGACGCATCATGGATGGTGTTCTGATCGGCGGATTCTTCATTCCTCTCATCCGTAGCGGCAGGCTCGCCGGCGTGCTCCAGCAAGCCGAGCTCGGGAGAAGAAATGCGGGAAATTCAGCGACTCTTCGCAAGGTTTGCGAGATCAACATTTCCCTAGCCAGCGACTCCGAAGCAGCGAGAAATTTTCCCAAACGATACATCGCACATATGCTCGTGGTACTCGAGGCAATGGGTTTCTCCGATGATGAGTTCGGGGCATTGGGGGTGGATGCACAGCGAGTGAGGCAAATTAAGCAAGCCTTCGAAGCAGGCGGCACCATCGAGCAGGTCTCGGCTCTGATCACCGATGCCATGGTCGATGTCGGTTTTATTGCCGGTACGCCGAACCAGTGCATCGAATCACTCGAAGAAATGTGCGGCCACGCGCAACGATACGGCTTCGATCAGATCTGCTTGTCCAAGCTCGGCCCGCACTACGAGGAAGCGATTAGCGTTCTGTCCCGCGATCTCTTGCCGTCGATTGCGCGATAGCCGCCTTGGCTTCGCTTCCAATTATTCTGATTTTCCGACGAGGAATACTTTTGTGGCAAAGATGAATGCGCGCATGATGCGGACGAAAATGGCGCTCGAAGTGGCGGCGGAATTATATACGCGGCGCATGTTCAACATGGGCAACGTGGCGACGATCTCGATTCAGCCGAGTTCGCGCGAAGAGCAATTCCCGGGCGTTCATATGGGCATCAACGGCGATCTCATGGGCGGCATGAAAGCGCCGATCGAGGTGGCGAAACGACGGGTTGACGTCGCCTTCATCAATCCGTCGGCTATCGTCACCATGGCTTATCGCGGCAAAGGTTTTTACAAAGAGCGGCTGCCGCTGGGCGCGCTGGCCGCTTTTCCGTCGTGGGACAAAATGGCTTTCGCCGTCGCCAAGGAGCTGAAGCTCAAATCGCTATTTGAAATTCGCGAGCGCAAGTTGGCGCTGAGAGTCTCGACCCGACCTTCGGGCATCGACAATACGACTTACTACTCGGTAACGCAGATTCTTTCGCTCTGCGGACTGTCGTTCGGCAAGATCAAGCAGTGGGGCGGAACGGTTCAGGAAACGCCGCGGCCGACGTCGCCGGAGCGCTTAGCCGGGATAAGAACGGGCAAGATCAACGCGATTTTCGACGAGGGCCTGCACAATTGGCTGGACGAAGCTCTCGAACACGGATTCGAAGTGTTGCCGATCGAGCCAAAGATTTTGAAACAGTTGTCGACTCTCGGCTATCAACCGTCGGTCATTCCGGCTTCAAGGTTTAACCGACTCAAAGCCGACGTCGATACTATTGATTTCAGTGGCTGGCCGCTCATTACGCATCGCGGTTTCAGCAGCGACCTTGCTTACGCCATTTGCCAGGCCATCGACGTGCGACAGGCAATTATTCCGATCGACGACGAGGGCCCGCTCGACATGAAAACAATCGCCCGTGGGACAGAAGCCGCGCCCCTCGGCATTCCTCTGCATCCCGGCGCCAAAAGATACTATCAAGAGAAGGGTTATTTGTAGGTCCTACGGACGATCGCAGGATTGGCTCGCACGTTCTTTTGTAGACCCAGAGTTTCTGCGCGTCTGTGAGCATCAGCTTTCCATTATCCACGCCGAGCAGCGGTTTGACGGTCGGGCGCTTGTTTGATTAAACAAGCTTGGCTATCGCCTGCGCCGAAGAAAGTGAGCCTGTCTCGATGCGCAAAACAGTCCGCCGACTGATATTTTTTGCATTCTGCATATCGCTGCTCCAAGGCGCGGCCGTCGGTGCCGTAACGACCGAGGAGATTGTCGCGAAAATAAAACTCCTCAACTCGCAAGACAGGTTGAACTATCTCGTTCAAGGGGCGCGCCAAGAAGGTGAGCTGGTCTATTACGGCACGCTCCCGATCGATGAATTTCTTCCGCTGGCGAGAGTTTTCAACGGCAGGTATCGGTCGCTGGCGCTGCAGCATTACTTCTCGCCCCGTGACGGCATTCTCAGCCGCACACTCACGGAAGCGCGCGCGGGTCGGCACGCGGTCGACGTGGTTCAGGTGGATTTGAGTTACGGTTATCAGTTGTTGAACGCTAATCTGGTGCAGCCATACGCAATCGCCGCGGCCAACCAGTTTTATGAAGGGACGTACGATCCCAGCGGATTCTGGCACAGCATGTACTACTTGACCACGGCGCTGATCTACAACTCCAACTCCGTCAAGGCGGAGCAAACGCCGAAAACCTACGACGATCTGCTCAATGTCGCGTGGCGAGGAAAAATGGTCTTCGACCCCGAGGCCGGTTATATTCTTGCGGCGCTGGAACAAGCTTGGGGCAGAGAAAAAGCGCTTGCGTATCTGAGCAAATTATCCAAGCAGGATCTAACCTACCGTCGCGGCGGCACCCTGACAACGCAAGTTGTGAGCTCGGGCGAATTTCCCATCGGCATTGCCATCAACGGCGAGACTTCGGCGGCGATCCGCGACAAGGGCGCGCCTCTCGGATTCAAAGTTCTCGCGCCGACGATCGTCAAGCCCGAGGGCCTGTTTGTGGCGAAAAATGCGCCCCATCCGCACGCGGCGTTGTTGTTCGTCGAGTGGGTGCTTTCGCGGGAAGCGCAATCCTTCCTGGCCATGACCTTGGGCAAAGGAAGCGCAATGAAGGGCGTGCGCAGCAAGTACAGAGAGTTCGCCCTAAGGCCGGATTTTGTCGTGAGCCCGAAACTGGGCGCGAACTTGCAAAATTATATTCAGGATTTTCGCAAAGTGATGAATGCGCCGTAGTGGCCGCATTAGAAGATGAAGAAAGATTTCCCGCTGCCGCTCGAAATGACAACTTACTTTTGGTGGCATTTGGAAGGCGCGAGCGACTGGGAAATACTTCTTAAAATAGACTGCTATGAGACTTGAGATCGCGGAATTTCCGGTAAACTCGATTCGCCTGGGGCATCGCTTCGGATATAGCGATCATGTGCTCGATGTCGACAAAGAAGCTCTGCTTGCGCTGCTCTCGGAAGACCCGAGGATCACCGATGTAAAGCTGGCGGTTGCCTCTCCAGGTGAAAAGACGCGCATTACCGGAATACGGGACATCGTCGAACCGAGATGCAAGATCTCGGGAAGCGGTGAGGTGTTTCCGGGAGTTTTGGGGCCGGTCGAGAATGTCGGCTCCGGGCGAACGCACCGGCTTTCAAGGATGACGGTGATTGCCGCGGCGGAGTACGAAGGCACTATCCGAGCCGGAACGACGGTACAAAGAAGCGCGATCCTCGATATGTCCGGACCGGGCGCGGAAGTATCCCGCTTCAGCTCCTATGCGCATCTGGTATTGAGCTGCAAAATCTTGCCGGGGCTTGGCGAGCTCGACGCTCATAGCGCAATTCAACAGGCGGAGTGCAAAATCGCGCGGCGGCTCGCGCAGATCACCGCCGAAGTGACCCCGGCAAACACTATCTTTTATGATCTCAGCGCGAGAAATCCCGAGCTTCCGACCGTCTTGCTTGTGCAAGGATGCATCACCGACCCGCAGCATGTACATTCGGGCGTCGGTTACTACGGACTCTCGTTGCGCAA